>DASRDL010000594.1:0-5126 GCA_035652635.1 Hyphomicrobiaceae bacterium
GCCCTGGATCTCGTGCACGGCCTCGTAGGCGATGATCTTCTCCAGGATCGCCGCCGGCGTCTGCCAGTCGATGCGGCGCAGCACCAGGAAGCCGCGGTTGAACCACGACGACAGCAGGTGCTTGAGGTCGCTGTCGACGAACGCGAGGCTCGGGTCCTGCGCGGCCAGCAGATCCTCGCGCATGGCCACGATCTGGGCGGTGGCACCGGGAGCGAGGTTGAGACGCCGAAAGAACTCCTGGCGGGGGCTCTCCGCCGCCCGTTGCAGGGCGGCGACGGCGGCGGGCTCGGGATTGGCGAGATAGGCCTGCGCGGCCCCGGCGAGCGCCTGCGCATCGGGCTGCATGGTGGCGAGGAAGCCGAGGAAAGCGCGCCGGTCCGGCGGCGCGAGCGCGCGATAGCGCTCGAGGATGGCGGCGGCGATGGCGACGCCCGAGGCTTCGCCGCGCCCCGACAGCAGGGCGCGCGTCAGCTCTTCCAGGTCGTCCTTGGGCAGTGCGCCGCCGAGCGAGCGCGGCAGCAGCTGCCGGCTCTGCTCGGCGATGTTGCCCAGCAGCTCCTGAAGGAAGGAAACGTTCACGGGCCGATCCGTCCGCTCCAAGTGTTGGCACCACAAGCCGCCGCCATCGGCGCGGCCGGGCTGGCGCGAGGATACACCAGAACCGTCGCCTGCGCCTGCCGGCTCCCGGCGCCCGTCACCCCGACTCGGCGATCTGGCCCGGATGCCTCGGAGATGCCCCTCGAGGCGTCATTCTGCCTTCACGGCACCCATTCTCGCTCCATGCCGCCATGCCCATTCCCGGACCCCGCCGGATGCGGATGCTGCTGCCACGGCTCGATGGGTGGCCCTCTTCGGCGGATGCCACGGCGGCGCGTGACAGCGCCCGCGTTCGGCGCCATGCTCGGTGTGCGCAGCAGCCTGAGGAGAACGCCCAGTGACCACCGAGACCTACGAGATCGTCGCCATCAAGTACGGCGAGTTCGCCGGCCGCCGCCGTGCCGACAGCTTCATCATGGCCGACGACCACGATGCGCCGCACCCGATTGCCTATTACGTCTGGCTGGTACGCAACGCCAACCGCACCATCCTCGTCGATTGCGGCTTCGAGGAGAAGGAAGCGGCCAAGCGCGGGCGCCGCATCACCTACACCCCGGCCCGTGCCTTGGAGACGCTGGGTGTGCCGGCTTCGCGCATCGACCAGCTCATCGTCTCCCACCTGCACTACGACCACTCCGGCACGCTCGCCGACTTCCCCACGGCCCGCTTCCACATCCAGGCCGCCGAGATGGCCTTTGCCACCGGCCCCTGCATGTGCCACGCGCACCTGCGCCTTCCCTTCACGGCCGATTACGTGTGCGAGATGGTGCGCAGCATCTACTCCGGCCGCGTCACCTTCCACGACGGCGACGGCGAGGTGGCGCCCGGCATCACCGTGCACAAGATCGGCGGCCACAGCCGCGGCCTGCAGTGCGTGCGCGTAATGACCAGCGGCGGCCCGGTGGTGCTCGCCTCCGACAGCTCCCACTTCTACGAGAACTTCGAGATGGGCAAGGTATTTCCCATCACAGTCGACATCGCCGACGTGCTTGCGGGCTACGACCGCCTCAAGGCGCTCGCCGCCTCGCCGCGCCACGTAATTCCCGGCCACGACCCGCTGGTGTTGCAGCGCTATCCGGCGCTGAACAGCCAGACTGCCGGCATCGCCCATCGCCTCGACGTTCCACGCCGCGACGCCTGAGAGCCGGCACCCGGCGCCGGTGGAGTTGCCCTGCCCGCTCGGCCGGCGCCCGAGGTTACAGACTATTTACCCGCGCTTTCTATGCTGCACCCAAGGGGGAACGTGGATCGCGGTCTGAAGGACAGGCCCATGACCCAATCCCCCGATGCACCGGAAATGGCGGCCCCTGCCCGTGCGCCCGGCCCGAAGACGGGCAAGGAGCAGCGCAAGAGCCCTCGCCGCCGCGTGTACAAAGAAGGCAAGCTGGTCTTCGGAAAAGCCCATTGCATCGTCGACTGCACCATCGACAACATGTCTGAGGGCGGCGCGCATGTGCGCGTGACGAGCTCGCACGGCGTGCCCGGCGACTTCTACCTGGTCGAAGCCTCCAGGGGCATCATCCACAAGGCGGAGGTGGCCTGGCGCACAACCACGGGCATCGGCCTCAGGCTGCTGGGCCCGCTCGAGGATACGGCCGCGCGCGAGGCCCTGCTGCGCAAGTTCCGCCGCGCCTGATCCCGCGGTCTCACCTTCGAAGCGCCACCAGATTTGGCCGCTGCGGCAGCGACGCCGGCGTCTTGAGGCCCCACACGAGGCCGATGCGCGCGAGGGCCGTCAGTACCCACCAGCCGGGATCGGTCTCACCCGGGCCGAGACCGAGGCGTGCCGAACCCGGGAAGGCGTGGTGGTTGTTGTGCCAGGCCTCGCCCATGGTGATGAGCCCGCAGTAGCGCACGTTGTAGCCCTGCACCCCGGCGCCCTCCACGTGCCAGGTGCGCGGGCCGCGATTGTGGGCGAAGTAGCCGACCAGCCAGTGCCCGGTCACCGACAGGGCGACGCGCACGGCGATGCCCCACACCAGCCACGGCATGCCGCCGAGGGCGAAGAACAGCGCCGCCCAGGGCAGCTGCTGTGCCATGAAGGTGCGGTCGATGAAGCGGTAGAACCGGTCCTGCGCCACGCGCCGCTCGATGATCAGCTCGGGTGGATGGGCGAGCTGCAGCTCGCAGTGAAGTTGCCAATATCCGTCGCGCCAGATGGAGGAGCGGTGTGCCAGGTAAGGGTGGCACTGGGCCTTCCTCTGCGCCCAGTCGCGGATGTCGTGCTGGCGGATCATGCCGTAGGGCCCGGCCATGCCCACCAGCGTGCCGAGATAAACGAACAACCGCTCCAGCCACAGCGGGCACTCGTAGGCGCGATGGATGAGCCGGCGGTGCATGCCGAGCGAATGCCCCAGGCACACCGTCACCGCGGTCGTGGCGAGAAACAGCGCCAGCGCGTCCCAGGTGAAATATACGGGCCCGCCGATCAGTGCGGCCAGCGTCATGGCCGAGATCCACAGCGACTTGACGGGCTTCCAGCACACCACGCCTTCGCCCGCATCGGTGTCCGGCGCGTCGAACATGCGCGGGGAGCGGAAGGTGCCCTGCGAGGCAGCGAGCGCCGCATCGACGGGGTCGGGCGCATGGGCCTCGAGGGCGGCGCCAGTCACGCCATCAGCAAGCATGAGACCCCTCCTGCAATCCCGCCGGCGACACACCGCACCGTTAGCGCAAGCCTCATGTGGACGCCTGTTCCGCAAGGAAAACGTGGGGCGAGGCCGACGCATCTTTCCGCGCCCGCCTGCGCGCCCGCCATCGCGGCATGCCGAGACGATAGGCCAGCCTCCGGGGCACCGGCGCGCCCTCGGGTGCGGGGGCAGTTTCTCGGCGGCCGCTTTCATCATAGGCTCGCCCCTGGATGACAATGAAGACGCTCTTTGGGCGGCTTCCCACGGATCGAGAGGCGCGATGTCAGGCACCGGCAGCAACAACAACCCAGAGCGCGGCTTCCTGCGCGGCCTGCAGAACTACGGCGACCGCGACTTCTCCATCTACATGCGCCGCGCCTTCGCCCGCTCCATGGGCTACACGACGGACGAGCTCGCCCGGCCCGTGGTCGGCATCGCCTACACGCACTCGCGCTTCAATCCCTGCCACCGTCATTTTCCCGAGCTGCTCGACGCGGTGAAGCGCGGCGTGGCGGCGGCGGGCGGGCTGGCGCTCGAGTTCCCGACCACCTCGCTGCACGAGTCGACGCTCGCCCCCAATTCCATGAAGTTCCGCAACCTCATGGCCATGGACACCGAGGAGATGATCCGCGCCCAGCCGATGGACGCGGTCGTGCTGATGGGCGGCTGCGACAAGACCGTGCCGGCGCAGCTGATGGGTGCGGCCAGCGCCGGCAAGCCCGCCATACAGCTGATCGGCGGGCCGCAGATGACCTCGCGCTACAAGGATGACCGCGTCGGCGCCTGCACCGACTGCCGCAAATTCTGGACGCAATACCGCGCCGGCAAGCTGACCCGGCCCGAGATCGACGCCGTGGAGGGCCGGCTCGTCACCACGGCGGGCACCTGCGCCGTGATGGGCACCGCCTCGACCATGGCGGCGATCGCGGAGGCGCTCGGCATGACGCTGCCGGGCACCGCGGCCATTCCCGCCGTGCACGCCGACCGCCTGCGGGCGGCGGAAGCCACCGGGGCGCGCGCCGTGGCGCTCGCCCGTTCGGACCTCACTCCCGACAGGATCATCACCGCCGGCGCCATCGAGAACGCCGCGCGCGTGCTGCTGGCGCTCGGCGGCTCCACCAACGGCGTCATCCACCTCGCTGCCATTGCCGGCCGCGTGGGCCTGAAGCTCGACCTCGAGCGCCTCAACGAGCTCTCCGACACCACACCGGTGCTCTGCGCCGTCAAGCCCGTCGGCAACGAGTTCTACATGGAGGACTTCTTCGCCGCCGGCGGCATCGGCGCAGTGCTGCGCGAGCTGAAGCCCCTGCTGCACCTCGATGCCATGACCATCACCGGCGAGACGCTCGGCCAGCGCCTCGCCGCCGAGGAGGGCGCCTACGTCGACCGGCGCGTCATCAAGCCCGCCTCCGACCCCATCGAGGCGCAGGGCGGCATCGTCGCCCTGTTCGGCTCGCTCGCTCCCGACGGGGCCATCATCAAGCGCTCGGCCGCCACGCCCGAGCTGTTCGAGAAGACCGCGCGGGCCGTGGTGTTCGACAGTCTCGAGGACATGGCCGCCCGCATCGACGACCCGGCCCTCGACGTCACCGCCGACGATATGCTGATCCTGCGCAACGCCGGCCCGAGAAGCGCCGCCGCCATGCCGGAGGCAGGGTTCCTGCCGATCCCCAAGAAGCTGCTCGCCCAGGGCGTGCGCGACATGCTGCGGCTGTCGGATGCGCGCATGTCGGGCACGGCCTATGGCACCATCGTGCTGCACGTGGCGCCGGAGGCGGCCGTCGGTGGCCCGCTGGCCCTCGTGCGGTCCGGCGACCGCATCCGGCTGTCGGTCAAGGAGCGCCGCCTGGACCTGCTGGTGGATGCCGCGGAGCTGGAGGCGCGCCGCAAGGCGCCGGC
>DASRDL010000595.1:0-2109 GCA_035652635.1 Hyphomicrobiaceae bacterium
GCGGCGCCGTCGACGTTGGCAGATCGGTCCTTGGGTCCCGGGAGGAGGTCGTGGACGACCGCGTGGTTTTGCCGGTCAATACCGTGCTCGACGGCGCCTACCGCATCGTGCGCGTGGTCGGCTCCGGCGGGTTCGGCATCACCTACGAGGCCGAGGACATCAAGCTGCGGGCCAGGATCGCCCTCAAGGAGTACTACCCTTCCGATTTCGGCCAGCGCGTCGCCGATATGAGCGTTCGGCCCAAGTCCGAGCGCCACAAGGATACGTTCGAGTGGGGCCGGGCCAACTTCGTCACCGAGGCGCGCACGCTGGCACGCTTCGAGCACCCCTCGATCGTGCGTGTCTCGCGCGTGTTCGAGACCAACTCCACCGCCTACATGGTGATGCGCTTCGAGCAGGGGCGCAGCTTCGAGGACTGGCTCAGGAGCCTGGACCGGCCGCCGACGCAGGACGAGCTCGACCGCATCGTGGCGCCGCTGCTCGATGCACTCGAGATCATGCACGCGCAGAAGTTCCTGCACCGCGACATCGCACCGGACAACATCATCATCCGCCCCGACAACACGCCGGTGCTGCTCGACTTCGGCGCGGCGCGCCAGGCGGTGGCCGAGCGCAGCCGGGCGCTGACGGGCATCGTCAAGGCCGGCTATTCCCCGCAGGAGCAGTATGCCAGCGACGGCCGCCTGCAGGGGCCGTGGTCCGACCTCTACGCTTTGGGCGGCACGCTCTACCGCGCGGTCACGGGGCGCATCCCCGAGGAATCGACGCTGCGCGTGTCCGACGACCGCACGCCGCCGGCCGCCGAGGCGACCATCGGCAGCTACCGGCCGGGCTTCCTCGCTGCCATCGACGCCTGCCTCAAGGTCAAGCCGTCGGAGCGCCCTCAGTCGGTGGCCAAGCTGCGGCAGATGCTGTTCGCGCCCGTGCCGCCGTCGCGACCGGCGCCCGCGCCCGCCCCCAAGCCGGCGCGCGTGGCCAAGAGGCTGCCTGCATTCGGTGGCGGCCGGCGGGCGATCGCCGTCGCCGCAATGCTGGTCGTGCTGGGCGGCGCCTACGGCGGCTACGAGTACGCCCGCTGGGCCGAGAACGAGAACGCCCGCGCGGCCGATCTGGCCCGGAAGACCGAGCAGGAGAAGAAGCGGCAGGCCGAGGCCGACGCGGCAAGAAAGAAGGCCGAGGCCGACGCGGCCACGCGCGCGGCAGCGGAGGAGAAGCGCACGGCCGACCTGGCCGAGCAGGATGCCAGGCGCCGGGCCGAAACAGCGGCCACCGCCAAGAAGGCCGAGGAGGAGGCTGCCGCCGCGAAGGCACGCCAGGAAGAGGAGTCGCGGCGCCAGGCCGAGGCGGCGGCGCGGCGGAAGGCCGAGGAGGAAGCCTCGGCAGCGGCCAAGGCCCGCGAGGAGGCCGAGGCGCGGCGCCAGGCCGAGCTCGCCGAGCAGGAGCGCCGCCGTCAGGAGGCGGCCAAGGCGATCGTGGCCTACGACGGCGTGTGGGAGATCACGCGCGAAGGCGGCCGCTGCATCTCCGGCGTGCCGGTGTTCGGCGTCACCATCACCAACGGCGTGTTCGCGCAAGGCTACGGCACGGTGTCGCCCACCGGCGAGTTCAAGTACCTCGGCCGCTCCAAGCCCAACGGCCCCAGGGACATGCGCTACGACGGCAAGCTCACGACCGACCGGGGGTCGGGCACCTTCCAGGCCGACGGCGGCGCCTGCACCGGCACCTTCACCGCCCGGCGGCGCGGCTGAGCCGCGCCGTCAGCGCTTGCGCCACACCCTGGCGAGCGCGCTGGCCTTGCCCATCCAGCCCACCTGCTCGTCGGAGAGCACCTCCATGAACTCCGACAGCCGGCTCGACTTCACCACCGTGTAGAGCGTCAGCGCCGACGTCGCCGCCAGCACCAGGACGAATACGAGGATGCGCCAGTCGGCCGGCTGGTCGGCCCAGGCCAGCACGTTCATGCCGAGGAAGCCCGTGGTGACGGTGCCGATCAGGCCGAAGGTGGTGACCACGGTGAGCCGCACGACCGTCTCGTTCTGCCGCCGCATGGCCTCGACCTCGAGGAAGTTGCTCATGTCCTGCAGCTCCTCGCGGATCTCGCGGTAGAGC
>DASRDL010000596.1:0-2435 GCA_035652635.1 Hyphomicrobiaceae bacterium
CCAGCCAGGTCGCATCCTGCGCCACAGCTGCCGCCTGCGGCTCGGGCGCCCAGCGCTGCTCGAACACTCCGAGCATGGTCTGCGGGTTGTCCTTGGCGGCGAGCTTGCCGAGCACCGCCTCCGATACCTCCAGGCACTCCGCGCCGGCGGCCTCGCCCCAGGCCACAAGCCCGCGCGGCACCCCCGACTGCGCGCTGCCGGCGAGGAAAGCCAGCATGCGCGGGCGCCAGCCGGCCTCGCGCGCCGTCACCAGCACGGCGGCGCCCTCGGCCGCGAACAGGCCGGTCTCGCGCCGCGCCTTGCGCATCTCGAGCGAACGGATGAGCTTCACCCGCTCGTTCTGCAGGCTGGTGATGGCGCGGACGCCGGCCGTCCTCGTGTCAGGGCGCGGCATCGCTCGACGTCCAGCGCGTGTAGAGGGAGGTGGGCAAGAGCCGCCCCGCCGACTGCTCGGTGACGGCGAGCTCGCCGCTCTCGGTTGCGCCGGCGCGCCCGGCGAGGCTCTCGCGCACCAGCGCGTCGGTGGCGAGCGCCGAGGCGCGGATGGCGTAGGTGGTGAGCACGAGGGCCGCCTGCCCGGCGGCCAGCAGCCCGGCACAGTCGCGCAGCAGGGGCGCCAGGTGCTGGAAGATGTCCCACACCTCGCCCTCGGGGCCGCGCCCGAACTTGGGCGGATCGACGAGGATGACGTGGTAGGTGCGTCCGCGGCGCAGCTCGCGGGCAGCAAACTTGCGTGCATCATCGAGGATCCAGCGGATCGGTGCCTCGCCGAGCTTGGACACCGCCTGGTTCTGCTTGGCCCAGGCGATGGCGCGCTTGGAGGCGTCGACGTGCGTCACCTCGGCGCCGGCCTGCGCGGCCATGAGCGAGGCAGCGCCCGTATAGGCGAAGAGGTTGAGCACGCGCGGGCGCTCGTGGCGGATTGCGCTCACCCGCTCGGCCATCCACTCCCAGTGCGGCACCTGCTCCGGGAACAGGCCGACGTGGCGGAAGCCGGTCAGTCTCGCCAGCACGCTGATGTCGCCGACGCGCAGGCCCCAGGTCTCGGGCAGCGGCTTGTTCCTGTGCCAGCGCCCGGCCTCGCCCTCCTCCTCGCCACTGCTGGCCTTGAAGGTTGCGTCGGCCCTGAGCCATGCCCCGGGCTCGAGCGCCTGGCGCCACAGCGCCTGCGGCTCGGGGCGGTCGAGCACGAACCTGCCGAACCGTTCGAGCTTGCGCCCGTGACCGCTGTCGAGGAGGGCATAGTCGGCAAACCCGGGCGTGGCGATGACGCGCAGGCAAAGGGCGGAGCCTGCGGGTCTTGCGCCCCCACCTGCCGCGTCCGGTATACCTGCCGCCATTGCCGCCCGCTGCCGCTCTGCCTTGCCGGGGATCAGACCCGCAGGGTCTGACACCTGGGCGGGTCCGCGTCAAACGGCAGCGCCATCACGATGGGCACGCACGCGTTACCCCGCCGTCCGCCCATTCCGGGGCGACGCATCACGCACTGGCGGCGTCGAGCTGCTTGACAGCGTCCGCATCGAGCTTCAGCCGCGCGGCACCCAGCATCTCCTCGAGCTGTGCCAGGCTGGTGGCACTGGCGATCGGAGCGACGACGGCAGGGCGCGTCATGAGCCAGGCCAGAGCCACTTGGCCGGGCTTGGCCTCGAGCCGCGCCGACACCGCATCGAGGGCGGCGAGGATGCGCCGGCCGCGGTCGTTGAGATAGCCCTTGGCGCGGGCGCCGCGCGGGCTCTTGCCGAGATCGGCGTCCGAGCGGTACTTGCCGGTCAGGAACCCGGAGGCCAGCGAATAGTAGGGGATGACGCCGATCCCCTCCTTCACGCACAGGGGCTGCAGCGCCTTCTCGAAATCGGCGCGGTCGGCCAGGTTGTAGAGCGGCTGCAAGGTCTCGTAGCGCGGCAGGCCCTTGGCGGCGCTCGTCTTCAGGGCCTCGGCCAGACGCGGTGCCTCGTAGTTGGAGGCACCGATGGCGCGCACCTTGCCCTGCTCGACGAGCTTGGCGTAGGCGGCGAGCGTTTCATCGAGCGGCGCCGCCTTGTCGTCGGTGTGCGACTGGTAGAGGTCGATGTAGTCGGTCTGCAGGCGCTTCAGCGAGTCCTCCACGCGCGCGAGGATGTAGTCACGCCTGAGCCCCTGGCCGATGCCCGGCATCTCCATGCCGACCTTGGTCGCGATCACCACCTTGTCGCGACGGCCGCGCGCCTTCAGCCACTTGCCGAGGATCGCCTCCGACTCGCCGCCCTTGTGCCCCGGCACCCACTTTGAATAGACGTCGGCCGTGTCGATGGCATCGAAGCCGGCGGCGACGAAGGCGTCGAGCAGCTTGAACGACGTGGCCTCGTCGGCGGTCCAGCCGAACACGTTGCCGCCGAACATCAGCGGCGCAATGGAGATGCCGGACTTGCCCAGCGAACGCTTCTGCATGATTTTCC
>DASRDL010000597.1:0-11850 GCA_035652635.1 Hyphomicrobiaceae bacterium
CGCGGGGTCGGCCGCGAGCACGCCCTGCTGCTGGCGGCGCACGGCGCCAAGGTGATGGTCAACGACATCGGCGCCGGGGTGGACGGCTCGGGCCGCGACGCCTCCCCGGCCAATCAGGTGGTCGAGACGATCAGGAAGGCCGGCGGCGAGGCGGTCGCCAACGGCGAGGACGTGAGCAGCTGGACGGGTGCCAAGGCGATAATCGACGCCGCCATCGCCCGCTTCGGCCGGCTCGACGTGCTCGTCAACAATGCCGGCATCCTGCGTGACCGCATGCTCACCAACATGGAAGAGAGCGAGTGGGACGACGTCATCAGGGTGCACCTGAAGGGCACTTTCGCCCCCTCGCGCCACGCCGCCGCCTACTGGCGCGACGAGAGCAAGCGCATCGGCGGGCCGGTGAAGGGCCGCATCATCAACACGAGCTCCACCTCGGGCATCTACGGCAACGTCGGGCAGACCAACTACGGGGCGGCCAAGGCCGGCATAGCCGCCTTCACCATCATCGCCGCGCGCGAGTTGCGCCGCTACGGCGTCACCGTCAATGCCATCTCGCCCACCGCGCTCACGCGCATGACCGAGGGCCTGCGGCAGCTCACCGAGGAGGAGAAGGCGATGCGAGATCCGAAATGGGTGTCGCCCACCGTCGTCTACCTCGCCAGCGAGGAGGCGCAGGACATCACCGGTCGCGTGATCCAGGCCGGCATGGGCCGCATCGCCGTGTGCGAGGGCTGGCGCCGGGGCGCGGAGGTGCCGCAGGTGGCCGATCCGGCCGAGGCCGGTGCGCTCTTGCGGCAGATGATCCCCAAGGTGCGCAAGAACTCCGGCATGGACGGCCTGGAGCTCGATTGACGATCCCCCTCTCCCCGTGAGTTTGCGCCCGCCGCCTCGCCGCGGGCAAAAGTGGGTTTCGACTGCGACCACACCATCGTTGCGAAGTGACCTGGGTCCCGGCTCTCGGGCTGACGCCCGAGGCCGGGATGACAGCGCTTCGGAAGAGGCGTTCAGGCCGTCTCGGTCTTCACCACGCCGTCGGCGTGAAGGCCGGCGATCTCCGCATCGCTGTAGCCGACCTCGGCCAGCACCTGGGAGCTGTGCTCGCCGAGCAGCGGCGTGGGCAGGCCGGCGGGCAGCGACGTATCGCCGAAGCGGATGAGCTGCCAGGCGATGCGCATGGCACCCGCCCGCGGGTGTTGCCGCACGCAGACGAGATCGTTGGCGGCGGCGTGCGGATCGTCGAGGAAGACCTGCGCATCCGCGCGCGGGGCCTCGGCGCAGGGAACGCCTGCTGCCTTCAGCGCCGCCAGCGTCTCGCCGACCGATCGCTCGGCCGCGGCCGCCGCCAGCCCGGCGGCGAACGGCGTCGCGTTGGGGTGGGTGCCTGCCGCCGGCTGCAGCGCCGCCGCGTCGGGCGGAGGCGTGCCGAAGACGTCGCACAGGCCTCGACGCTCCGCCTCGGTCTCGGCCACCACGTAGATCCAGCCGTCGCGCAGGCGGTAGAGGCGGTGGAAGGGCCCGAGCCCGTACTGGTCCTTGTCGGCGAGCGGGCGCTCGGGCTTCCCGGCATAGCGCGTGAACCACGCCGAGCTCAGCACGATGCCGCCGGTCAAGAGGTCGCTCTCCACCCGCTGCACGATGCCGGTGCGGGCGCGCACGAACAGCGCCAGGATGGTGCCGAGCGCGCCCATGGCGCCGTTGGTGTAGTCGGTGGGCGCGAGCTGGGCGGCGAACACCGGCGGATTGTCGGTGCCGCCCTGGGCGCGGGAGAGCCCCATCAGCGCCTGCGCCAGCGGGTCGATGCCGGGGCGCTTGGCGTAGGGGCCGGTCCAGCCGTAGCCCGTCATGTGCGTCTCGATCAGGCGCGGGTTGACGGCGGGGCCCACTCCCATGCGCTCGGTGGCGTGCGGTCGCAGGTTGGCGATCATCGCGTCGGCGCCGGCCGCGATCCGCTGCACGATGCGCTTGCCGGCCTCGGTCCCGGTGTCGACGCAGATCGAGCGCTTGCCGAAATTGACGCTGTAGAAGTAGGTGCGCGCGATCGGGCGCGACATGTCGCCTCCCGGCGGCTCGAGCTTGATCATGTCGGCGCCGAGATCGGCCAGGATGCGCCCGGCCGTCGGCCCGGCGATCAGGTTGGTGATCTCGAGGATGCGCACGCCGGCCAGCGGCGGCTCGTCCTGCCCGTCCGACGCTGTCGGAGCCGTCGTGGCAGGCAGCGGCGCCAGGCCCTCGAGCTGCGTGGACGGGAGTGGCGCCGCCGCGCGCGGCCCGGCCACGCGGCCCGGCGTCGCCGTCAGATGGATGGGCGTGCCCATCTGCAGCACCGGACCGACGGCAGGGTCCTCGAGCGTGACGACCATGCGGTTGTGCGCAACCTGCGGATCGCTCAGGCCGTCCTCGGTCAGACGCGCCGGAGCGAACGGAACGTCGGCCGCCTCGAAGGCGGCCGCCCACTCGGCGTACGGCTTGGACTGCAGGATGCGGGCGAGGGTGGCGCGCAGCTCGGCATCGTCGGCGGGCGCCGCACCGCCCTTGCCAATCTTGAAGCGCGGCTCGGCCACGAGGTCGGCGATGCCCATCAGCCTGGCGGCCGTCGTGATGAAGCCCACGTGCACGCAGCCGAGCTGCACCCACTGGCCGTCGGCGCAACGATAGACGCTGTAGAAGGGCGCGCTGCCCGACGGATGGGTCTGGAACACATGCGGATCGAGGCGCTCGCCCGTGACCTTGGTCTGATAGAGCATGGCCCCTGCCATCAGCGAGGTCTCGACCAGGCGGCCGCGTCCCGTCCGCTCCCGCGCCAGCAGGGCGGCGGCGATGCCGATGTCGGCGAACAGCGCCGCGCCGACGCTGGGCAGCGGCAGCACCACGTGCACCGGCGCCGGCCGGAAGCCGGGCATGCCGGACAGGAGACCCGTTCGGGCGAGAACGAGATCGTCGATGGGCGGCTCGTCCTTCCAGGGCCCGCGCTTGCCGTAGGCGGTGATCGAGCAGGCGACCAGCCGCGGGTTGACGGCCTTGAGCCGCGGCCAGGCAACGAGCCGCTGCAGCGGCGAGCCCGGGGCGAAATCCTCCACGAGCACGTCGGCGCCCGTCACGAGCCTGAGAAACTCGGCCGCGGGGCTGCCTTTCTCTGGCACCGAGCCCCTGCCGCCATCGAGGCCGCGCAGGGCGGCATGGAGATCGAGCCGCACACACTCCTTGCCGCGGTCCCACACCACGAAGCCGCCGGCACGCAGGTGCGGCGTGCCGGGAGCGATGAGCCGCACGACGCGCGCGCCATGGTCGGCGAGCAGCATCGTGGCGAGGGCTGCGGCCTGGCCGGAGCCGAGATCGAGCACGGTCACGCCGTCGAGTGCTCTTGCCATGGGAGCCTGCCCGGCCGCGTCAGGAGGCTTCCAGCGCCGCTCGCAGTGCGGCGGCCAGCTCGGTGCCCGAATAGGGCTTGCGCAGGATCTCGAGCTCGGGTGCCGGCGTCTCGCCGGCACGCGCGATGTCGTCGGCGAAGCCCGACGTGAGCAGCACGTGCACCGACGGCATGTTCGCCTTCACCCAACGGGCGAGGTCGAACCCGGAGACGCCGCCCGGCATGACGACGTCGCTGAACAGCAGGTCGACCTCGGCGCCGCCCTTCAGCATCTCGATGGCGCGCATGCCGCTCTCGGCCTCCAGCACCCGATAGCCCAGGTGCTCGAGCCGTCGCGCCGTGACCTTGCGCACATCCGGATTGTCCTCGACGAGGAGGATCGTCTCGCCGGTGGCCGCTTCGGCGGCGGCTGCCTGCTTGGCAGTCGCGGCCCACTCGCCCACGGCGCGGACACGCGGCAGATAGAGGTTGACCGTGGTGCCGCGGCCGGGCTCGCTGTAGACCGTCACATGCCCTCCGGACTGCTTGACGAAGCCGTAGATCACGCTCAGGCCCAGTCCCGTGCCCTTGCCTGGCTCCTTGGTGGTGAAGAACGGCTCGAACACCCGCGACAGCACCTCCGGGGACATGCCGAGGCCGGTGTCGGACACGGACAGCCGGACGTACTCGCCGGGCTCGACACCCACCTCGTTGGCGACGTCGCGCTCGTCGAGCACGACGTTGCGGGTCTCGATGACGAGCTTGCCGCCTGCCGGCATGGCATCGCGCGAGTTGATGGCGAGGTTGAGCACCGCATTCTCCACCTCGCTCGGATCGGTGCGCACCGACCACAGGCCCGGTGCCAGCAGCGTGCCGAGCGCGATCGACTCGCCCAGCGTGCGCCGCAGCAGCTCTGCCATGCCCAGCACCTGTTCGTTGAGGTTGAGGACGACCGGGTCGAGGCGCCGGCGCCTGGCGAAGGTGAGCAGGCGGTTGGTCAGCCGCGCGCCCATCAGCGCCGCGTTGTTGGCGCGCGCCAGCAGCTCGCGCTGCTCATCGGTCTGGAGCTCCATCTCCAGGAGCTCGTGGTTGCCGGTGATGATGGTGAGCAGGTTGTTGAAGTCGTGGGCGATGCCGCCGGTCAGCTGGCCGATGGCCTCCATGCGCTGCGACTTGCGCAGCGCCTCGTCCTGCACCACCTGCTTGCTGATGTCGCGGTTGAGCGAGATGAGGCCGGTGAAGCGTCCCGACTGATCCTTGAGCACCGAGACGATCGTCTCGGCATGGAAGGGTTCGCCGGACTTGCGCCGGTAGCGCACGGTCCTGGGCTCGAGCACCGGCTGCTCGGCGATGTTCGCCTCCAGCGCCTGCATGCGGGCATATTCCTCCGGGTCGTGATACAGGATCGACTTGGACTGGCCGATCAGCTCCTCGGGCGCGTAGCCGAACACGCGCGCCACTGCCGGATTGCACAGCATGACCTTGCCGTTGCCGTCCACCACCAGCACGGCGTCGGGCAGGTAGTTGAAGATGGCCTGGATCAGCTGCGCCTCGCCGAGGCCGTTGCTGCTCGTGTGCGTATCCGACAGGTCGACGATGATGCCGGTGAAGTAGCGCCGCCCCTCGCTCTCGAAAGCGCTGACGGAGAGGTGGATGGGGAAGATCTGCCCCGACTTGCGGCGCCCCATCACCTGCCGGCCGATGCCGATGATCTTGCGCTCGCCGGTCTCCAGGTGATGACGGATGTAGCCGTCGTGCCGGCTGCGGTAGGGCTCCGGCATCAGCATGCTCACGTTCTGGCCGATGAGCTCCTCTTGCGCGTAGCCGAACAATTTCGCCACCGCCGGATTGACCGTGCGCATGATGCCGCCGTCGTCGATGATGACGACGGCACCGACCGCGGTCTGCAGCGCGGCTTCTAGGATCGGCAACCCGGACGCGCTCTTGCCGCCGGACTGATCGTTGTCCTGCATCGGGTCCCCAGCGCCATGCCGCCGGCCCCGCACGGGAGGCGGCCCTCTGGAGGTACGATAACGGCGCGCCCGCGTCCAGCTACCTGCCGGGCGGGTCCCCACCGGCACCGGGAAAACCGGCCCGCATGTAGGCGATGATCCGCCAGATGTCGTCGCGGCCGAGCGTGTCCTTGAAGGCCGGCATCTCCGTGTCGAACTGCCGGCCGCCCTCGGCGATGCTCCAGAGCAAATACTCGTCGACGGCAATGGGACGCTGCACCATGAAGGCCAGCAGCGCGGGCGAAGGCAGCAGCGAGCGTGGTCCCGTGCCGTCGCCGAGGCCCGCCTTGCCGTGACAGGACGCGCACCGCTCGGCGTAGAGCTTGGCCCCGGCTGCGACGGCCTCCCTGCTGCCGCCGACGGTCGACTTGGCCCCCTGGTACTCCTTCTGCACGCCGAAGTGCATGAAGGTATAGTGACGGAGCAGCCTGGCGCGCATGCCGGGCGGCATGTTCCCCTGACCCCACAGCTCGCGCTGCATCCACAACGGTTGCCAGTAGTCGACGCCCGGCTCGGCGGCCGGCGGCGGCGCGGGCGTCTGCTGGGCCGCGGCCGGCCGCACGCCCGACTGAGCGGCCCCGATCACGATCATGAGGCAGAGGACCGGCTCGATCAGCCCGGCCACGGCAGAATGCTTCATGTCCCCGGTTCCTCCCTCACGATGCCAGCGGCAATACGACGCGGCGCATGCTCTCGTCGTCGGGCTCCCGCTCGACGGAGAAGCCGAGCTCGCGGCACATCTGCAGCATGGTGCTATTGCCGCTCAACACCATGCCGTGCAGCTCCTCCAGCTTCTCGGCCCTGGCGTAGGCGATCAGATGCTGCATCAGCCGCCAGCCGAGGCCGCGGCCCTTGAGTGCGGAGCGCACGAGGATGGCGTACTCGCCTCGCGTATAGTCCGGGTCGGCCACCAGGCGGACGACGCCCAGCAGTGCGCCGGTGTCCTTGGCAATGGCGACGAACGCCATCTCGCGCGCGTAGTCGATCTGGGTGAGGAGCGCCAGGAACCGGTGGGTGAGGCGCGGCGGCGGGCCGAAGAAGCGCAGGCGCTGGTCGTCCGCCGTCACGTGGGCGAAGAAATCGGCGTAGAGGGTCTCGTCCTCGGGACGGATCGGGCGGATGCGGATGGCGCCGACCGGCTCGATGTGTGCATCGGCCTCCCATTCGGACGGGTAGGGGCGGATGGACATCGTCGTGCGCGGCTCCTTGGCCGCATCGGCCACCCGCACGCGTGCATCGAGCGCGATCACGTCGCTCTCGTCGGCAATCAGCGGGTTGATGTCGATCTCGCGAATTTCGGGGTGGCGTGCGACGAGGTAGCTCAGGCGCACCAGCACCTCGGCGATGTGGTCGATGTCGACGCGCGGCCGGTCGCGGTAGCCCTGTAGCAGGTTCCAGACGCGCGTGTGGCGCATCAGGTCGCGCGCCAGGTTGAGGTCGAGCGGCGGCAGCGCGTGCGCGGTATCGCGCAGCACTTCGACGGCCGTGCCGCCGGCGCCGAACATCATCAGCGGTCCGAACGTAGGATCGACCGACATGCCGAGGATGAGCTCGTGCGCGTTGGGCCGGCGGATCATGGGCTGCACCGTGAAGCCCCTGATTCTGGCGGCCGGCATCCGGCGGGCGATGCGCCCCAGCATGTCCTCGGCGGCCCGGCGGGCCACGTCGGCGTGCTCGAGCCCCAGGCGCACGCCGCCGACATCGGACTTGTGGGAGATGTCGTCGGAGAGCACCTTGATCACGCAGGAGCCGTGGCTGGCGATCCAGCGCTGGGCCAGGGTCTCGACCTCGGCGGGATTTCGCGCCACCTCGGTCGGCACCGTGGGAATGCCATAGTCGGCGAGCAGCGACTTGGCCTCCACCTCCGAGAGGACCGCGCGCCCGGCCGCAATCGCCTCGCCGACTCTCGCCTTGGCCGCGTCGGCGTCGAGCGCGAGGTCCACGGGCAGCGACGGCGGCGTGCGCATCAGCTCTTCCTGCGCGCGCGAGTAGCCGACGAGATGCATGAATCCGTCGATGGCCTCGGCGGGCGTCGCGAAGCTGGCGATACCCTCCGCGGCGAACAGCTTGCGCGCGTCGCGGCTCGCCTCCTCGCCGAGCCAGGCGGTGATGACGGGCTTCACCGGCCCGCCCCCGGTTGCGGATTGCTTGATGACCGATACGACCTCGCGGGCGACGTCGGTGCCGGAGGCGAGCGCGGTCGGGCAATTCATCACCAGGACGGCGTCCGCAGCCTCATCGCGCAGCAGGGCTTCGAGCGCCTGCGTGTAGCGCGCCGGGCCAGCGTCACCGACGATGTCGACCGGGTTGCCGCGCGACCAGGTGGGGGGCAGAACGGCGTCGAGCGCCGCCTTCGTAGTCTCCGACAGGGCGGCGAGACGGCCGTTGTAGTCGCCGAAGCGGTCGGCGGCGAGCACACCGGCGCCGCCGCCGTTGGTGAGAATGGCGAGCCGGTCGCCGAGGAGGCGCGGGTGGCGCGCCAGGATCTCGGCGGCGCTGAAGAGGTCGTCGAGCTCGCGCACCCTGAGCACGCCGGCACGCCTGAAGGCCGCCTCGTAGGCGGCATCCGCGCCGGCCAGCGCGCCGGTGTGCGAAAGCGCCGCCTTGGCGCCGGCGGCGCCGCGCCCGGCCTTGACGACGATCACCGGCTTGGCGCGGGCAGCACGCCGTGCCGCCGACATGAACTTTGGCGCGTTCGTCACCGATTCCATGTAGAGCAGAATGGCGCGGCTCTCGGCATCGCCGGCGAGGTAGTCGAGCAGGTCACCGAAGTCGGCATCGGCCATGTCGCCGAGCGAGACCACGTGCGAGAAGCCGATGCTGTGGCCGCGCGCCCAATCGATGATCGCCGTTATGAGCGCGCCCGACTGGGATACGAACGCCAGGTCGCCGGGCAACGGCGGCTGGTGCGAGAAGCTGGCGTCGAGACCGATGCGCGGCAGCATGAGCCCCAGGCAGTTGGGCCCCTGGATGCGCAGGAGATAGGGGCGCGCGGCCTCCAGCATGGCGGTCTTGAGGTCGCTGCGGATGCCGGCGGTGATGACGACGGCCGCCCGCGTTCCCTTCTCGCCGAGCTCCGTGATCAGCTTCGGCAGCGTGGCCGGCGGGGTGACGATCACGGCGAGATCGGGGGCCTCCGGCAATGCTGTCACCGACGGAAAGCAGGTGCGGCCGTCTATGGTGCGGTGGCGCGGATTGACCGGCCAGATCGGTCCGTGGAAGCCGCCGCGCAACAGGTTGCGGGCGGTGATCAGGCCGACGCTGCCGGGCCTGCTGCTGGCGCCGATCAGCGCCACCGAGCGTGGCCTCAGCAGGGACTGAAAGTTGCGAATGGTCATGACGCGCCATCGCCGCATGCTGGGTTCATGACGCCGCCTCCTCGAACGAGGGCCGAGACAAGCCTGGAACGTGCTCGGGACGCCTTGATGCGGGTCAACGCTGCGCCCCGGCGACCTGTCGATCAAAGCACGGGTGGCGTTGAAGAAATGGTGGGAACATTTCCGCCGTCCGGTACGTTCTAGAGGCAAGTGGTCCGGGCTCACGGCCTGGACGGGGCCCGCGGTTGACGACTTCCTCCCGCGGGCCTCTCTGCCCGTGCGAGTCGGCGTACCCTGTCGAACTGGCGCAACACCCTGTTAACCTTGCATCTTCTCGAACGGGAACCTGCCCGTCGCGAGGGCGTTGTATAAGACATGGATACGGGGTGGTTCGCGGAGGGTACGCAATGTCCGAAAAGAACGGCTCACCGAGGCTGACCGCGGCGACGGCCGGGGCCGGAGAGGGCGGGGAAACAGAGCAGCTCGTGCGTTCGCGCCGCTCGCGCAGCAATGCCAAGTCGCTGCCTGCACACGACGGGGTCGATGGCGAGCAGGAAGCGGAAAGTATGGAGCCGCAGCAACCGTCCGATCTCCGCAAACCATCGCGAGGAATGCTGGACCGCTCTTTGCAGGCCCAGCTCGGACGGCAGTTGCGGGCCATCTTCTCCGACGTAGCCGAGGAGCCGGTGCCCGAGCGCTTCATCAAGCTGCTCGAGGCGCTGGAGGCCAAGGAGAGGGGCCGGTGAACACCGACTCGCAGTCGCTGAAGCAGGCTCTGTTGGGACTCATTCCCAATTTGCGCGCATTTGCCGTCTCGCTGTGCGGCGACATGGAGCGCGCCGACGACCTCGTGCAGGAGACGCTGCTGAAGGCGTGGCACCACCTGGAGAGCTTCCAGGAGGGCACCAATCTGCGCGCCTGGCTGTTCACCATCCTGCGCAACACCTACTTCTCCGAATGCCGTCGGCGCCGGCGCGAGGTGGAGGACCACGACGGCAGCAAGGCGGCCGAGCTCGCCGTGCATCCCGGCCAACAGGGCCACATCGACATGGAAGATTTCCGGCGCGCGCTGCAGCAGTTGCCGCCCGATCAGCGCGAGGCACTGGTGCTGGTCGGGGCCGCCGGCTTCTCCTACGAGGAGGCCGCCTCGATCTCGGGCTGCGCGGTCGGCACCATCAAGAGCCGCGTCAACCGGGCACGCGCCAGGCTCTCGGGGCTGCTCGGCGTCACCACCACGCACGAATTCGGGCCGGACGCGGCCACCGAGGCGATCGTCGCACGCACGGTCGGTGCGCGCAGGCAGCCCTGACGATCGGCGAGCCCGCAGGCTCGCGCCCCCGTTGGTCGTCAGGTGCGCGAGGCCGATCGCCCCTCGTGTCGGCGCTTGGCCTGCTGATCGAAAAACAATACCTGGCTGACGATCGCCTTGACCGCATCCTCGCGGAACGGCTTGGCGATGAGGAAGGTGGGCTCGGGCCGCTCCCCGGTCATAAGCTTCTCGGGGTAGGCGGTGATGAACACCACCGGCACGGCGAAGCTGCTGAGCAGGTCGTTGACGGCATCGAGCCCCGAGCTGCCGTCCGCCAGCCTGATGTCGGCCAGCACGAGCCCGGGCTTGGCGATCTCCGCCGCCTTGAGGGCGTCGGCGTGCGTGCGGGCAACCGCAGTCACGCGATGGCCGAGGTCCTCGAGGATACGCTGCAGGTCGATGGCGATCAGCGGCTCGTCCTCGATGACGAGGACGTCGGTGGCGATCTGCCTGCCGATCTCACTGTTGGCCTGGCTCAGCAATTCGCCGATTCGCGCTTCGCTCACCTCGAGAATCTGGGCCGCCTCGCTGGGCTCGAACTCCTCCACGGACACCAGCAGGAAGGCATGCCGCGCCTGCGGCGAGAGGGCGGCGAGAGAGCGCGCCGCGGTGCCGCCGAGCTCCTCCGCCTGCGCCGCCGGATCCTCGAGCCGCGTGGTGAAGGTCGTCAGGAAGCATTGATAGAGGCCGATGCGCGGCGGCAGGTCGGGGAACAGCGAAGGGTCGGCCACGATCGCCTCGAGCAGACGCGCGACCGCGGCATCGCCGGCCTCCTGCTTGCCCGTCAGCAAGCGTGCGAACCGGCGCAGGTTCGGCAGATGCGGGGCGATTTGCTCAGCTAGCGGCATGCAGCGCGACGCCAAACTCCTCGGTTGCTGCGGTGGCCCAGCCCCAGCCCCACCCGACCTCGGCAAATGGGGTCGGGCCTGCGTCGGGCAACGAGGCGCTCGGGCGCGGACACTCGGCTGATGGCCAATATGTAGGACGTTGGCGCGCAATGCAAAGATCGCGTAGCCGGCCAGGGTGGAACCGCCTTTCGGGTCGCGTCGTTGTGCTGCGACGTCTGGCAGAGTGCATGAGCATCGGCTGGCTCCTGGCACCTGTCGTCGGCGGAGGCTCGAGCCCTCCGGGGACTCGGGGCCGCGGCAGCGCTGGCGCAACGACTTCGTGGAATTCAGACGTGCGGTTGAGCCCACGATTGTGGCCTCGACTTGACAGCCCCGCCGCTCGGCATGGGATCCGCCGGCCATGGTGGCGCAAGCGTCACGGTAACTCTTCCCTAACCAGACAAGACGGTTGTTTTCCGGGTTCGTTGCGGAACCTTCTATCGTCGTCCTCGTTTACTGGTCGACAGGCGCGCAGAACCCCCCTTCTGCTTCCCTCACGCGCCAGTCGCGCTTGACCCGCGGTCCCCCCAAGCCGCGGGTCATTTCTTTTCGCAGCGCCCCATTCGAGGCCCCCGGGTGGGCTGCCGGCGTCACGGCCCCGCCGCGGCGGCCGGGGCAGGGAACCCACCCTCGCCCGTGCGGTTTCCGCCTTCGACAGGGGACGCTTCACGGTTCTTGGGATATTCTGTGTAGGCGGCTTCAGTACCAGCGTATCGGAACCCCCATGGCGCCACGTCCCAACTGGAAAGGCTACCTCAAGCTCTCGCTCGTCTCGTGCCCTGTCGCGCTCTACCCGGCGACCACCACCTCCGAGCGCGTCTCCTTCCGCACGCTCAATCGCGAGACCGGCAACCGTGTGCGTCGCCAGTTCGTCGACGAGCAGACCGGCGAGCCGGTGGAGGCGGAGAACCAGGTCAAGGGCTACGAGGTGGCCAAGGGCGAGTACATCGTGCTCGAGGACGACGAGCTGAAAGCCGTC
>DASRDL010000598.1:0-18985 GCA_035652635.1 Hyphomicrobiaceae bacterium
GAGCACGAGCCCCAGCGGCTGACCTGGTCGCGCAAGGCGATGTGGCGGGCGCGCACGCCGAGCTTGCCGGCGTGGCAGGTCACGCACCGATCGAGGTCCTTGTGCGCCTCCGCCACCAGCCAGTCCTTGAGCCGGCGGGGCGCGTGCTCCTGCCGGCCGGCGACGAGAAGGCGCGGCATGCCGCGCGCCGAAGCATCCACACTCACCACCGGCACGCCGCGCACCGGGCCGGTCATCGACACGCGATGCGGGATGCCGCGCAGCGGGATGGTGGCCCCGTCGGCGAGCGGCACGGGCTCCGGCACGCGGCCGAGACGCTCGCGCACCCATTCGGCATGCGTCTTGAGGAACCGGTCGGCCTCCTCGATGCGGCAGCTCGAAGGCAGCGTCACCACCACCGCCCGGCGCGTCTTGCTCACCCTGAGCGTCAGCCGACGCGCACCCGAATGTCGCCGCACCTCCACCGGCACGCCGATACCCTGCACGCTCAGCGCTACCGTTCTCGACCTCGTCTTACTGCTCGATTGCACTGCTTACTGCCCTCTCTGCGTCAAGTGCTCCCGGTGCGAGGACGCAGCCGATGTCGCTCTCCGGGATTGCCGCTGCACTTGGCGTAGCAAAAAAATGTGGTGTGCACAGCCCCGATGCCGTGGCAAGTGTTCGCATGTTGCCGTGGGGCGACACGGGCGTGTCGCGCAGCCTCACAGGCTGCGCGCGCTCACTCGGCGGCGAAGCTGAACGCCAAGCCCTCGAGCTCGGCCGGCCGCCGGCCGCGCCGCGGCATGGTCGCCATGTGCTCGAGCTGGGCGATGGTGAGGACCGTGTCAGCGCACGGATCGTTCGCGCGCATGAACTTGGCCATGCGCGGCGCGATCTCGGTGCGGAAGCGCGACCCGTTGAAGATGCCGTAGTGGCCCACCCTGGGGCACTCGAAATGCATCTTGCGGTCGGCCGGGACGTTGACGCACAGGTCGAGCGCGGCGCGGCACTGGCCGGTGCCGGTGATGTCGTCCTTCTCGCCCTCCACCGTCATCAGGGCCGGACGGCGGATGGCGGAAAGGTCGACGGGCCGGCCGCGCGACGTCATCAGCCCGCGCGGCATCAGATGCTGCACGAACACGGTATCGACCGTCTGCAGGTAGAACTCGGCAGTGAGGTCCATCACCGCCAGGTACTCGTCGTAGAACTCGCGGTGCTTGTCGGCGGAATCGCCGTCGCCGCGCACGAGGTGCAGGAACATGTCCTTGTGCGCCTGCATGTGCCGGTCGAGGTTCATGGTCATGAAGCCCGACAGCTGCAGGAAGCCCGGATAGACCTGCCGGCCGCGGCCCGGGAACGGCCAGGGGACGTTGGTGATGACGTTGCGGCGGAACCAGTCGGTGCCGCGCTTCTCGGCAAGCGTGTTGACCACGGTCCCGTTGATGCGGGTGTCGATCGGGCCGCCGGCCATGGTGATGGTGAGCGGCACGGCCGGGTCGCCGTCGGCTTCCATCAGGGCGGTGGCGGCCAGCACCGGAACCGAGGGCTGGCACACCGCGAACACGTGCACGTCGCCGCCGAAGAAGCGGAACATGGCGGCCATGGTGTCGATGTAGTCGTCGAGGTCGAAGTGGCCGGCCGAGAGCGGCACGTTGCGCGCGTCCTGCCAGTCGGTGATGTAGACCTCGTGGTCGGGCAGGAAGGTCTCGACCGTGCCGCGCAGCAGCGTGGCGAAGTGGCCCGACATGGGCGCCACCAGCAAGAGGCGCGGGTCGCGTGCGGCGCGCGCGGCGGGAATATCGCGCTTGAAGTGCAGGAGGCGGCAGAACGGCGTCTGCCACGCCACCTCCTCGGCTACGGCCACCGAGTGGCCGTCGACCCTGGTGCGGGCGATGCCGAAGTCGGGCTTGGAATAGCGCCGCGTGGCGCGCTCGAACACCTCGCAGGCGGCGACCGCACTGCGCCCGACCGGCGTGTGCGTCAGGGGGTTGAGCGGATTGAAGAAGAGCCTGCACGAGTCGGCAGCTGCTCTGGCCGGCCTGAAGGCGGCGCGGCCGAGCTCATACCAATGGTAGAGCAGCACGTGCGTGTCCCCGGTAAGAGTCCCCAGCGTAGCGCGGCGAGCGCCGTTCACGCCGGCGCTTCGTTGCAGCCGTCAACTGTCTACAAACTGGCATCGATAAACACAGGAGACTGCACTGATTCGTCATCTTGGTAAAAGCCTGTGCTCTCTCTGCCACATGGGTTGTGCCTGAAGGCGTGCCGGTGCACCGCCGCTCTCGCCTATTGCCTGGCCGACTGGCTGCGCAACAGCCCGGCGAGCCGCTCGGCCATGGCGTCGGGGCTCGTCGCGTGCGTGAAGTGGGTGAGGTAGCGGCCGTCCGGCCCCATGACGTAGATGATGGACGAGTGATCCATCGTGTAGCCGGCACTCGACTTGGGATCGGGCACTTTCTTGACATAGACGCGATAGGCCTTGGCGACCGCCTCGATCTCCGCCGCCGAGCCGGTGAGACCGACGAGGCGCGGATCGAAGCTTTTCACGTACATGCCGAGCTGGGCCGGCGTATCGCGCTCCGGATCGACGCTGATGAGCACGGGCACGATCGCGTCGGCTTGCTTCGGTCCGAGCTTTTCTAGCGCAGCCGCCATCACCTGCAGTGCCGTGGGGCACACGTCGGGGCAGAAGGTGAAGCCGAAGTAGACGAGCATGAACTTGCCGCGGAAGTCCTGATCGGTGACCCGCCGTCCGCTCTGGTCGGTCAGGGTGAACGGGCCGCCCACCAGTGCCTGGCCCACCGACCTGACGCCCGGCCCCGGCAGCAGCCGCTCGCGCGCGGCCGGAAAGATGGCGAGTGCCGCCACCACGCCGACGGCCAGGCCGGCGAGGATGAAGAGCGCCAGTCTCAGGCTGCGCAGCGACAGGAGGGCGGCGGTGTTCATTCACCCATCTGCACCAGGGTGCCGCTGGCGCGTGCGCTCTCCAGGAAGTAGGCGAACACGGCGCAGCCGGCGAGAAAGTAGACGACGTTGAGGGCCAGCGCCTTCACCATGAGGTCGCCAACGAAGGCACCTTCCAGCACGACAGCGCGCAGCCCCTCGAATACGTAGGTCGGCGGCAGGGCCAGCGCAACCCACTGCAGCCATGCGGGCAGCGTCGACACGGGATAGTAGACGCAGCACAGCGGCAGGAACACGAACACGATGAGCCAGGCGAAGCTCTCAGCCCCCAGCCCCCAGCGCAGCACCACGCCGGTCGAGACCAGCCCCAGCGACCAGCTCGTGACGACGAGATTGGCAAAGAACGCCGCGAACGCCAGCCCCAGGCCCAGCACGTTGAAGCTGAAGAAGACGTAGGCCAGCGCCGCCACGGGGATCATCGCCACCAGCAGCTTGATGAGGCTCACGGCGATCAGCGCGGCGACCAGTTCGGCCGGCCTCAGCGGGCTCATCATCAGGTGACCCAGGTTGCGCGACCACACCTCCTCCAGGAAAGCTACGGCGAAGCCGAGCTGGCTGCGCACCAGCACGTCCCACAGCAGCACGGCGCCGATGAACAGGCCGGCCGCCTTGGCGGCGAAGCTCGCCGTCTGAGCGAGGTAGGTCTGCAGGAAGCCCCACATCAGCATCTGCACGAGCGGCCAGTAGATGAGCTCGGCGGTGCGCGGCCAGGACGAGCGGATGACGTACCAGTAGCGCAGCACCTGGCCGTAGATGCGCCGCGCCGAGGCCGCGAGCGTCGTCTGCTCGTGGAGGATCGGGGAACGCGCGCCGGGGCGGGCCTGTGACGTCATGGCGGCCCCGCGGTGCCCTCCGCGCCCTCCACGCCGCGGCGGGCGATGGCGAGGAACACCTCCTCGAGATTGGCGCGGCCGAAGCGCGCTACCAGCGCCGCCGGCGTCTCGTCGGCGATGATGCGGCCCCTCTCCAGCATCAGCACGCGGTCGGCCAGCCGCTCGACCTCGGCCATGTTGTGCGACGCGAGGACGACGGTGGCGGCGCGGGCGCGGCAATAGCCTTCGAGCTTGGTGCGCACCCAGTCGGCGGTGTCGGGGTCGAGCGAGGCAGTGGGCTCGTCGAGCAACAGCACTTCCGGCTCGTTGATGAGAGCCTTGGCGAGGCTGACGCGCGTCTTCTGCCCGGCCGACAGCTTGCCGTAGGGCCGGTCCAGCAGCTCGGCCAGCCTGAACTCCTCCGCCGCCTCGGCGATGCGCCCCCTGCGGTCGCGCACGCCGTAGAGCCTGGCGAACACGTCGAGGTTCTGCCGCACCGTCAGCCGCATCGGCACGTCCACGTAGGGGCTTTCGAAGTTCATGCGGTGCAGCACCTTGTGGCGCTCGCGCGCCATGTCGGCGCCGAACACGCGCGCCTCGCCCGAGGTCGGCACCACGAGCCCCATGAGCATGGAGATGGTGGTGGTCTTGCCGGCGCCGTTGCCGCCGAGCAAGGCCGTGATCGAGCCGGGTTCGAGGCTGAAATCGATGCCGTCCACGGCGGCCACGTCACGGTAGACCTTGCGCAGCCCCCGCACGGCGACGGGAGGCGGCAAGGCGCCATTGCGCTGCGGCATCGGCTTTTGCATCGGACGTGGTAGCCTGAGGAACGCCGGCGCCCGGGAGGATCGGCGGGTGCCGGTCTGGGCGCTAACCCCTATCTGGGATAGCAAGGAGCACAAGGCAAGCGTTTCGCGCTTGACCGGGGAAAAGGCGGACCAATCGAGAGGCTGGTCGAAGCATGGCGATCGTGCAAGCCGAGCGGCACAGGGCGGACCAGAGCCAGAGCCGGCTGCGCCTGCAGACGGCCGTGCGGCTGCGCTGGTTCGGCGTGGTCGGGCAGCTGGTGACGGTGTGCGTCGTCTACCTCGGGTTCGGCTTCCAGCTGCCGTTCGGCATCTGCCTGGCCTTCATCGCGCTCTCGGCCTGGCTCAACGTGTTCCTGCGCATCCTGTATCCCGCGCGCACGCGCCTGAGCTCCGGTCTCGCCACCTCCCTGCTCGCCTACGACATCCTGCAATTGGCAGCCCTGCTCTACCTCACGGGCGGCATCCAGAACCCCTTCACCTTCCTGCTCGTGGCGCCGGTCACCGTCTCGGCTGCGACGCTGCCGCCGCACAACACCGTTGCGCTCGGCCTGATCGGCGCCGCCGCCACCGTGCTCCTGGTGTTCTATCACCTGCCGCTGCCGTGGCAGACCGGGGCGGGGCTGCAGCTGCCCATGGTGTATAATGTCGGCCTGCTGGCCTCGGTGCTGTCGGGCATGATCTTCCTCGCCCTCTATGCCTGGCGACTCGCCAAGGAGAGCCGGCAGATGGCGGACGCGCTCGCCGCCACCGAGATGGTGCTGGCGCGCGAGCAGCAGCTGCATGCGCTAGACGGGCTCGCCGCCGCCGCGGCGCACGAGCTCGGCACGCCGCTGTCGACCATCGCCGTCATCGCCAAGGAGCTCACCAAGGATGCGCCGCCCGGAAGCCAGCTGGCCGAGGACCTCGCCCTGTTGCAGACCCAGGCCGTGCGCTGCCGCGAGATCCTGCGCAAGCTGACCCGCTCGCCCACCGAGCCCGATCCGCTGCACGCGCGCATGAGCATCACGCAGCTGATCGAGGAGGCGGCCGGCCCCTATCGCGGCTTCGGCACCGAGCTCGTGGTGTCGGCGGCGCCCGAGGGCGGCTCGGGCGGTGCCGCCGTCCCGGAGCCCATCGGCGAGCGCCGCCCCGGCGTGCTCTATGGCCTGGGCAACCTGGTCGAGAACGCCGTCGACTTCGCTTCCCAGCGGGTCGAGATCACCGCCAGCTGGTCGGCGCGCCAGGTGATGATCGAGATCGCCGACGACGGGCCGGGGTTCCCGGTCGACGTCATGGACGCCCTGGGCGAGCCCTACGTCACGACCCGGCCGGCCAAGTCGCGCAGTCAGATAAAGGATGGCGGACCGTCCGGCCTCGGCCTAGGATACTTCATCGCCAAGACCCTGCTCGAGCGGTCGGGGGCCACGGTGACGCTCGACAACCGGCCGCGGCCGAAGCACGGCGCCGTAGTCAGGGTGAGCTGGCCGCGCGAGGCCTTCGAGCGCAAGGGGGCGACCGCGGCTCTGCCCGACTGGCGGGGCGCACCGAGGCGGCTGGACGCCGACAGGAGCATTCATTAAGAAGCCTGCCGCGGCCGGACTTGGGCACTTCCAGCGGGCCCGCTATAGTGGGGCGAGTTGGAGGCAGTCACGTGACGGAAGATTTCTCATTCAAGCCGGACGAGCTGCCGGCAGACCGCTCGCTCGTGTTGGTGGACGACGATCGGGCGTTCGTTCTGCGGCTGGCCCGTGCCATGGAGACGCGCGGCTTCGAGGTGCGCACGGCGCATTCGGTGGCCGAGGGCATGGACCTGATCCGGCAGAAGCCGCCGGCCTTCGCCATCGTTGACATGCGGCTGGAGGACGGCAACGGCCTCGACGTGCTGGCCGAGCTCTCCAAGCTCAAGCCCGACGCGCGCAGCATCGTGCTCACCGGCTACGGCAACATCGCCACGGCGGTGACAGCGGTGAAGCTCGGCGCCGTCGACTACCTGGCCAAGCCCGCCGACGCCGACGAGGTGACGGACGCGCTGCTGGCCCCCGCCAACGAGAAGGCGCCTCCTCCCGAGAACCCCATGTCCGCCGACCGCGTGCGCTGGGAGCACATCCAGCGCGTCTACGAGCTGTGCAACCGCAACGTCTCGGAGACGGCGCGTCGCCTCAACATGCACCGCCGCACGCTGCAGCGCATCCTCGCCAAGCGCGCGCCGAAGTAGGCGTCTGCAGGGCGCATGAGCCGCAGGCGCAATGCGCCGAGCGACGGCTGCAGCGCTTGCCCCCTCCCCGGTATCGCGCGCCTCAGCTTCGGCGCCCGGGCACCGCCCTGGCTGCGCTCTCCGCGCATCGCTCGAATGCCGGCCGCGTATGGCTGTCACGTGCGGCACAGCAGGCATCCGTAACCTCTGCCACTTTGGCGGCGCTTGTCGCGCGCAGCACCGAGCGGCGACGCGCGGCAGGCAAGTCGATCGGACACGCGGAGGTTCTTGCCATGGCTACGCCGAAGCAGCTGGTCGCCTGCCAGCCCACAGCGAGCGGGTTGTCGGCGAGAATCGCGGGGGCGATGCGATACGCCGCTAGGTGGATGGCGGAGTGGCTCGAAGCCTGCGCCGACTACTGGGCCGCGGCCGCTCTCTATGACGAGCTGCGCAAGCTTTCCGATGCCGAGCTCCGCAGGCGCGGCCTCAGCCGCGACGAGCTGGCCCGGCACGCCTTCAGCTCGTACGACCGCTGAGGTCTCGCCGGCGGGGACACGGCGCCGCCCCGGATCAGAAATCCGGCTCTTCCTCGGTCGTGCGCCTCTGGTGGCGCAGGTGCTGCCAGATCGCCAGCACGACGGAGAGCGCCGAGGCCAGCAGCAGGCCGCCCGAGATCGGCCGCGTCAGAAACAGCCAGGGGTCGCCGTCGGTCATGATGGCGCGGATCAGGTTGATCTCGATCTGGTCGCCAAGAATCAGCCCGAGGATCAGCGGTGCCAGCGGGAAGCCGGCCTTCACCAGCACATAGCCGAAGACGCCGAACATTAGGAGCACGTAGACGCTGTTCATGGTGTTGTTGAGCGCGTAGGCGCCCACTACGCACAGCACCAGCACCACTGGAGCCAGCACGGCCAGCCGCACGCTGGTCACGCGCAGCATGATCGGCATGAAAGCCCAGCAGATGAGCAGCATCAGCGGGTGCGCCAGAATGTAGGCCGCATAGATGCCATAGGACAGGCCGGGATTCTGCGAGATGAAGAGCGGTCCCGACTGGATGCCGTGGATGGTCATGGCGCCCAGCATCACCGCGGTAACCGCGTCGCCCGGAATGCCGAACGCCATGATCGTCATGAGCGAGCCCGAGACGTTGGCGTTGTTGGAGGCTTCCGAGGCGATGATGCCCTCAGGGTGACCTTTCCCGAAGCGCTCGGGCGTCTTGGAGAACTTCTTGGCCTGGTCGTAGGCCATCACGCTCGACGCGCTGCCGCCGATCGCGGGCAGAATTCCGATGACCAGCCCGACGATGGTCGCCCACGCCAGCAGGAACGGCTGCCTGATGATCTCCCAGTTGACCTTCCAGTGCGAGAAGCGCTCGAAGCGCACGGTGTTGGCAGCCGGCGTCTGCTGCGAGCCCCTGGCCTTCGTTTTCTCAATATCGGTCATGATCTGGGCGAAGGCGAAGATACCGATCAGCACGGGCAGGAAGGCGAAGCCGCCGCCGATGAACTCCGAGCCGAAGGTGAACCGCGGCACGCTGCCGATCGGATCGGTGCCGATCACGGTGATCAGGAGCCCGATCGCGGTCGACAGCAGGCCCTTGAGCAGGGAGGACTCGGCCAGGCCCGCCACCATCGCCATCGCCAGCACGAACAGCGAGAAATATTCCCATGGCCCGAACTCGAGCGCGATGGCCGCCAGCGGCCCGGTCAGAAACACGAGGCACAACGCACCGAGCAGCCCGCCCCACACCGAGGCCCACACGCCGAGCCAGATGGCGCGGCCTGGCTCGCCGTTGCGCGCCATGGGGAAGCCGTCGAAGGTGGTGGCGATCGACGCCGGCGAGCCGGGGATGCCCAGCAGGCAGCAGGTGATGAGACCGCCGGTCGAGCCGCCGACGTAGACGCCCGTCATGGCGGCCAGCCCCGCCAGCGGGTCGAGACCATAGGTGAAGGGCAGGATGATGATCACCGTCATGGTGATCGTCACGCCCGGCAGCGAGCCGCCGACGACGCCGACCAGGGTGCCGAAGAACAACGGCACCATGTACTTCCACTGCAGAACGGTGACGATGCCGTTGCCGAGCAGCTCGAGCATGGCTCACCAGCCCGTCCAGGTGCCACGCGGCAGCAGCACCAGCAGGTAGTGCTCGAAGACCACGTAGGTGACGGCCGATGTTGCCACCGCAATTCCCAGCAGCACCGCCCAATCGCGCGCCGAGCCTGGCCGTTCGAGAATGAGCTGGAAGGCCGCCACGAACAGGGCGGTGGCCAGGCGGAAGCCGATGAGCGGCAAGACGGCGATGTAGGCGGCAACCGTGACGAACGCGGCAGCGACGAGACCGTAGGCGCGGGGCGGGGCCGCGGCGACCTCCACCTCCGCGGGGGGAGGGCGCCTGTGCGCCAGCACATCCTGCAGGATGAGGGCGGCGCTGGTGAGCCCCATGAAGACCAGCACGATGGTCGGGTAGAAGCCGGGCCCTACCGGCACGATCGGCAGTTTGGGCAAACCGAGGGCCTGCGGCAGCAGCAGCAGGCTGACCGCCAGCCCGATCAGGCCAGCGATGCCATCGCGTCCAAGATGCACTTCCGCCTCACTTCTTGATCAGACCGAGGTCGGTCATGATCGTCTTGTTCTCGGCGTCGATCTTGTCGAGGAAGGCCGCGTACTGCTTGGCGTCGAGGAAGGCGACGCGCGTTCCCTGCTTCTTCATCGAATCGGCGAACTCGGGTTCCGCCGTCGCCTTGGCACAGGCCTCGCCCAGCTTCGCCCGCGCCGCCTCGGGCGTGCCCTTGGGCACCACCAAGCCGCGCGCCACCTCGTAGACGATATCCAGCCCGAGCTCCTTGAGCGTCGGCACGTCGGGAATGTCCGGATTGCGCTCCGGGCTGGCGATGGCGATGAACTTGAGCTGGCCGGCGTCCACCTTGCCCTTCTGGGTGAGGTTGGAGTCGGTGAGGTCGATGTGCCCGCCGAGGATGGCGTTCATGCGCGGCGCCAGCCCCTCGTAGGACACGTACTTGAACTTGATGCCGGCCGCCTTCTCGATCGAGGCCGGGAAGATGTGGCTGGTGGAGCCCAGCGTGGCGCCGACCGAGATCTGGCCCGGCCGCTTCTTGGCGTCCTCTAGCAGCTCCTTCCAGTTCTTCCAGGGCGTCTTGGGGCTGGCGGTCAGCACCGACGGCGTCGCCGAGATGAGGCAGACCGGATCGAAGTCCTTGTAGGTGATGTCGGTGAGGCCGGCGTAGTGCACGAGGTGGATGTAGTCGTGCATGGCGTAGATGGTGTAGCCGTCGGCCGGGGAGGCCTTGGCCTCGCGCGCGCCGACGGTGCCGGAGGCACCGCCGACATTGGCGATCACCACCGGCTGACCCAGGTGCTTCTGCAGGAGCGGCGCCAGGGGGCGGAAGATGTTGTCGGTATCGCCCCCGGCAGCCCATGGCACGATCATCTTGATCGGCCGCTCCGGGAACTGGGCGCCGGCCGGGGCCACGACGGCCGAAATCAGCACGCCGGCGAGTGCGAGGAAGAGCCTACCCACGTTCGCCTCCTTGGGATCATCACCTGTTGTCGTGTTGACGACACAGTAGCCAGCGGTATTCCCCCGGGCAATTGCACATTCGGCAAAGCGCCGCGCCTGCGCTAACGTGTCCCGCCGACCCTCTTGCCACCAAGGCCCGGAGACCGCCCATGCCGCCGCCGAAGGACCTCAAGCTCGCCATCGCCGGCCTCGGCGCCATCGGCCTTCCCGTCGCCCGGCGGGTCGATGCCGGCGACATCCCGGGCATTGTACTCGCCGCCGTGTCCGCGCGCGACGAGGCCAAGGCGCGCCGGGCGATGGCCGCGTTCCGCTCCCGGCCGCAGCTCGTGGGGCTCGCCGCCCTCGCCGATGTGGCCGACGTGATCGTCGAGTGCCTGCCATCCAAGCACTTCCTCGACGTCGCCGAGCCGGCGGTGGCGCACGGGCGCATCTTCATGCCGCTCTCGGTGGGCGCCCTCATCGATCACATGCAGCTCGTCGACCGGGCGCGCGCGACCGGCGCGCGCATCATCGTGCCGACGGGTGCGCTGCTGGGGCTCGATGCCGTACGCGCCACTGCCGAGGGCCGGATCGCCTCGGCCAGGATCGTCACGCGGAAGCCTCCGGCCGGACTTGCCGGCGCGCCGCTGCTGGTGGCCAAGGGCCTGTCGGTGGAGGGCTTGAAGGCGCCGCTCAGGGTGTTTGCGGGGAGCGCGCGCGAGGCGATCGCCGGCTTCCCGGCCAACGTCAACGTGTCGGTGGCCCTGTCGCTCGCCGGCATCGGGCCGGACGCCACGCAAGTGGAGGTGTGGGCCGACCCGGGCGTGACGCGCAACACTCACACGGTCACGGTCCGGTCGGACTCCTCCGACCTGACCATGACGATCGAAAACATTCCCGACCCGGACAACCCGCGCACGGGCCGCATCACCGCGCTCAGCGTGCTCGCCGCCTTGCGCCGGCTGACCGCGCCGCTGGTGGTCGGGAGCTGACGGGCGGTGCGGCATCTCCGATGCGCTCGGCGCGGGCCGCCTCGATCAACCAGTCGGTGAATGCGCGCACGTGCGGCCGGTCGCCGGTGAGCGAGGAGCGGATCACGAAGTAGGCGCGCTGGCTCACCACGCTGTTGGCGAACGGCGCGGCCAGCCGGCCTTCGTCGATGAGCCCGCGCACCAGCCGGCCGATGCCCATCGCCACGCCCTGGGCGCTGAGCGCCGCGCCGATCATCTGCTCGTAGCCGTCGAACCTGAGCGAGGCGGCGGGCCGCAGGTCGGGGAGCCCCTGTGCGGCGAGCCACGTTCCCCAGTCGAGGAAGCCGCCCGCCCCGTCCATGTGCAGGAGCGCATGATGCTCGAGGTCGGCGAGCCGGCGCAGCGGGTTCGGGCCGTCGGTGAGCAGCGAAGGCGCGCACACCGGGAAGAGCTCCTCGCCGAACAGGCATACGGCGCCCTCCGGCGCATCGTCGGGTGTGCAGTAGCGCACCGCCACGTCGACGAGACTCCGCTCCAGATTGATGACCTTGTAGCTCGCCGTGATGCGCACATCCACGTCGGGGTGCAGTGCCGTGAAGCCGCGCAGCCGCGGGATCAGCCACAGCGAGGCGAACCCGCCGGTGGTGGTGACGGTCAGATGGCGCACGGCACCGGCCGCCCGCAGGCCGTCGGTCACCGCCTGCAGCCGCTCGAGCAGCTCGGCGGCAGCCTTGTGCAACGTGCGGCCCTGCTCGGTCAGCGCCAGCGAGCGGTGGCGGCGCTCGAACAGCGGGGCGCCCAGGTGCTCCTCCAGCGCCCGGATCTGCCGGCTGACCGCCGACTGGGTGATGAACAGCTCCTCGGCGGCGCGGGTGAAGGAGAGAGTACGGGCGGCCGCCTCGAAGCCCTGGATCAGGTCGAGCGGCGGCAGATTGAAGCGCTTCTTCTGCATGATCACACCGCATGCATGCAATGAGAAATGATCGTTTGTGCTGCGCACAATACACAACTATTTCCAAGTGCAAAGGGGGTGTCGGCCTCCAGCCGATCACCCGCAAAATGCGCTCAGCGCATGCAAAGGAGATGACCATGCTGGCCACTCTCGAACTCGAGCCGATCGCCCTTGCCGCCCGCACCGTCCATCGCATCGAGCAGGCGGCGGGCCTGGAGGTGTCCTGCGTGCGCGGCGCGACCTGGATCACGCAGGCGCGCGACCCGTACGACATCATCCTCACGCCCGGCCAGTCGGTGGTGCTCGACCGGCCCGGCCTCGCCGTCGTCTATGCCTTCCAGGACGCGGTCATCACCGTCGGCCCGGCCCGTCGGCTCCCCCTGCCGTCGACCAGCGTGCCCGTGGCGGGCAGCCGCGCGCCGGTCGGCGTGCGCGCCTGAGCGGGCCCGGAGGTCGTGCCATGACCTACCAGATCCACCGCTATCCGGCCGACCTGATCGACGTCGTGTACCTCGGCCACGGCGAGCGGGTCGTGATCCGGCCGGTGCTGCCGCAGGACGAGGACCTGACGCTCGCCTTCTTCCACGGCCTGTCGGGATCGGCGCGCTACGATCGCTTCATGACGAGCCTGCGCGAGGTGCCGCGCGACCTGATGCGCCGGTTCACGCAGGTCGACTACGCCAACCACCTGGCGCTGGTCGCCGAGGTGTTCGGCGGCGGGCGCGAGACGGTGGTGGCCGAGGCCCGCTACGTGCGCACGGGCGATGACGGGTCGGCGGCCGAGTTCGCCGTCTCGGTGGCCGAGCCGTGGCAGGGCAAGGGGCTCGCCCGGCTGTTGCTCGGCAAGCTCGCCTGCCGGGCGGGCGCGCAGGGCGTGACGCGGCTCACGGGCCAGACGCTTGCCACCAACGAGCGCATGCTGACTCTGGCGCGCAAGGCCGGCTTCACGCTCCGGCCGAGCGGCGAGGTGCGCGGCGTCATCGAGCTCGAGAAGTGGCTGCCCGCCCCCCAGCCCGGCCGCCTCTGCAGCGGTGCAGGGCCGAGCGCGCTGGCGGCGTAGCGGTTACGGGGTCAGACCCCGCGCCCCGCGTCAGCGCCGTTCGCGCCAGGCCTGCAGCCGTCGGGCGAGGCCGATCATGGCGGCGGAGAGGAGCCCGAGGGCGACGGCAAGGAGCCCGAGGAACAGCAGCACGGGCACGAAAGCCCACACGGCCAGCAGGGCCAGAATCACGGCCGAAGCAGTGAGCCAGAGACGCAGCGCGCTCACGGCCGGCGCCCGAAGCGAAACCCGGCCGCGGCCCACAGACAGCCGAGCACGAACTGGACAATGAACACGCCGGCCGCCGCGCGTCCCGTGCCGCTCACGCCCGGCACGCCCACGCGAACCGCCGCGTAGACCAGCACCGATCCGGCCAGTGCCGCGGCGAAGGCGGCGACGGGCAGCTTCTGCCACTGGTCGGCGCTGCGGCCCAGCCAGAAGGCGACGATGATCACCGCGGGATTGAGGAGCGCGGTCAGGAGCACATTTGAAAGCTCGACGGGCGCTACGGGCAAGGCTTTCTCCCCGGCGGCAGGCGCTGGGCGAGGCGGCAGCGTCGTCTCACGACTTGCCTTCCAGCTGGTCGCGCAGCTTCTCCTCCTCGTACTGGATGAACCAGCCGATCATCTGCCGCCACAGCGCCTCGGCGAGATCGGGCGGCACACCCTTGTCGGCGGCCCTCGCCCGCACCTTGTCGATCACCTGCTGGTTGCGCCACGGCACATTGGCCTCGGCGCGGGCCTGCAGCTTGAGCTGCCAGGCGCGCTCCACGTAGCCGAAGCGCTCGGCGATCAGGTCGACGAGGGCGGCATCGATGCGGTCGATCTCGACCCTGACCTCGGACATGTCGCGGCATTCGGCTGGCGGGCGTGGGGGCATCGATCGGTGTCCGGTCCTGGAGAGAAGGAAGACTTGGTGGCAGCGGGCTTACGCAGCGGGCTTACAAAGTGGCGGCCGACTTGGCAACAGCGGCGGCTTTGCGCCGCGCCGGGCCGGGAGCGGGCTGGCAGGCCGCCGGCAGCTCCTGCACCTTGCCCTCCGCCCGCAGGGCCCTGAGCCTGGCGCAGTCCTCCGCCCCCGGTGCGGCCCGGCCCGGCGGCGTCACGCGCATGAGCCGCGTCGTCATCTGCGCATAGATGTGCGGGCGCCGCGCCTTGTAGCGCTCGAGCTCGGCGAGCGGCCAGTCGGTCACCTCGACGTCGAGCTCGACCGGCCGGCCGAAGGCGTTGCGCCCGACGCGGGCAGCGGCAACATGCAGGTAGCCGACATTGACGATCTCGCCGGGCGCCACCGTGAAGCTGGCGAAGCTGGTGCGGTAGAGCCGGCCACCGGCGCCGTCATCCACCGTCTGGATCCCCTTGGCGGTCTGGCAGCGGTAGGCCAGCACGTGGTACTCGCCGGGGTCGAGCTCCACCTCGGCGACCGCCGGCTCGGTCAGCGAGCGCACGTCGGCCACGGTCACGCCCTTGTAGTGACGGAAGCCGTCGCCTTCGCGCACGCCGAGCAGCACCGCCACGTTGATGCAGGACGGACTCGCCGCGCCGACACGCATCACGGCCACGGCCTTGCGGGTGTCGGCGAGTGCCGCGGTGGAGAGGTTGTCGTCGACGCGGCTCGTCTGCGTGCAGGCGGCCAGCACCATGCACGCGGAGACGGAAAGGAAGCGTTGCCGGATATACGACACTGCGGCACTACCGAACCCATGCGGCAATGCCCGCAATGATACGACACGGGACGGTCGCAACCAACGCCATTGTCAGGCGGCAGACGCTCCGTCGTGTAACCCGTTATCTCGGCACGGATGCGCGGGTCGGGAGCATGCGCACGAGAATGTCGTCCTTGCGCACATAATGATGCCAGAGCGCGGCAGCGGCATGGAGGAACGCCACGGCGAGCACGGCCTGCCCGAGGAACTCGTGCAACTCCTTGATGGGGCGCGCGAAACTCTTGCCGAGAATGCCGTCGAGCGGCACGAAAATCTGGAACACGCCGAAGTCGACGGGCCGGCCGCGCGCGAATGTTGCAGCCATGCCGACGACGGGAATGGCGACCATGAGAGCGTAGAGAACGACGTGCATGACCTTCGCGGCGAAGCGCTCCCAGGCGGCCATGGTTTCCGGCAGCTCGGGGGGCGCATGCAGCGCCCGCCAGACGAGACGCACGAGGACGAGCGCGAATATGATCGTGCCTGCGGGCTCGTGGATGGCTCTGAGGCCTTCGCGCATGGCTGAGCCTTTGGCAAACAGCTCGCCGCGCGTCAGCTCGAGCACGGCGATAGCAAGGATGCCCAGGCCGATGCTCCAGTGCAGGAACACGGAGACGGGATCGTAGCGACGGTGCATCTGTGGTCGTCCTGTGTCGATCGATCGGCGGAGCGAGGTCGCAGATGACGGCTTCTTTTGCATTGACCTCGGTCAAGCGACCGCCGCGCGCGTTGGCCGCGGCCGCGGGAGGACGGCGGCGCAAGCGTGGTATCCTCGTCTCGACCGGCAGACTTCGCCGGCCGGCGTGGGTATGCTGAAGCCCGTATGCCCGGAATGTCGCCCCCGCGCGACGCGCTGGCGCGGACTGGCAAGAGGAGAGGTCGCCCCATGAAGATCAAGCTGCACCACGTGAACCTGTGCTCGACCAACGTGGCGGCGATGGACGAGTTCTACCGCAATGTCCTCGACCTGGCGCCGGAGCCGGGCCTCAACGAGCGGCGCACGCCCGGTGGCGGCTACCCCGGCAAGGTGTCGTTCGTCACCGACGGCACCACGCAGGTGCACCTGGCCGAGAAGGACCTGGGGGTCAACTTCCGCACCGGCCAGGCCATCAACCCGGTCGAGCGCGGCCACATCGCTTTCCGCACCGACGACATCGACGCCTTCAAGCGCCGCCTGAAGGAGAAGGGCATCCCCTACTCGGACTTCGGCACCTGGGCCATGCAGGGCTGGGAGCAGATCTTTTTCTACGACCCCGACGGCAACATCATCGAGGTGCACCAGGTGAGGGAGTGAGGGCGCGCAGAGGGCCGGGCCGCGCGCGCCACAGTCTCATCCGCGGGTTAGGGATCAGCTGCGGGCGCCGTCGCGGTCGCCGTCCTCTTCCTTGCCGGGCTCGAGCACGTCGTCGTAGGAGCGGGCGAGCGTCTCGATGGTGGTGCCGTCGACGACGCTGCCGTTGAGGTAGCCGTGCTCCTCGGCGGCGGGAGCGAGCGCGCGGGTGGCGCGTGCGCCCGCCGCGTTGCCCGTCAGCAGGCGGCACAGCCGCGCCAGGGTCTCGCGCATCTGGTGGCGGTGCACGACCATGTCGATCATGCCGTGCGCCAGCAGGTACTCGGCCTTCTGGAAGCCCTCCGGCAGCTGTTCGCGAATCGTCTGCTGGATCACGCGCGGGCCGGCGAAGCAGATGAGCGCGCCGGGCTCGGCGATGTGGATGTCGCCAAGCATGGCATAGGAGGCGCTGACGCCGCCGGTGGTCGGATCGGTGAGCACGACCAGGTAGGGCAGGCGCGCCTCGCGCAGCATCTGCACGGCGATGGTGGTGCGCGGCATCTGCATGAGCGACAGGATGCCCTCCTGCATGCGCGCTCCGCCGGAGGCGGCGAACAGAATGAACGGCGAGCGCCGCTCCACCGCCCGCATCATGCCGGTGACGACCGCCTCGCCGGCCGCCATGCCGAGCGAGCCGGCCATGAAGCGGAAGTCCTGCGCCGCCGCCACCACGTGCTGGCCCTCGAGCTTGCCCTCGCCGACCAGCACGGCATCGTCGAGCTCGGTTTCGGCCTTCATGGCCTTGAGGCGGTCGCTGTAGCGCTTGCCGTCGCGGAACTTGAGCGGGTCCTGCGGCACCTCGCGCACCGGCACCTTCTCGTACTCGCCGTTGTCGAAGAGATGCGCGAGCCGCTTCTGCGCCTCCATGCGCATGTGGTAGTCGGAACCGGGAACGACGAACTGGTTGGCCTCCAGGTCCTTGTAGAAGACCATCTGCCCGGTATCGGGACACTTGACCCACAGATTGTCGGGCAGGTCACGCTTGGTGGTGAGCAGCCCGCGAATCTTGGGTCGGATGCTATTGATCCAGTTCACGCCTCTCGCGCTCCTACAGCACCGCCGGCAACGTGCGGCCGTGCGTCGGCCGCCTGGTACCGACTCTGCCGCTCAATTCAGCCGCGGCGCAATGCCCGTGACAGGCCATTCACCACATCTAGGACGTTGGCCACTGTTTTTCCAGTCGATTCGCCGTTTGGCCCGAGGCTATCCTTGACGGCGTTGACGAGGGCGGAGCCCACCACCACTCCGTCGGCCGCCTCGGCGATGGCCTTGGCCTGCTGCGGCGTCTTGACCCCGAAGCCGACGGCGATCGGCAGGCCGGTCGACCGCTTGATACGGGCAATGTGCGAATGAACCGCGGCCACGTCGGGCGCGGCCGTCCCCGTGATGCCGGTAATGGAAACATAGTAAAGAAAGCCCGAGGTGTTCGCCAGCACCGCCGGCAGCCGCGCATCGTCCGTGGTCGGCGTGGCGAGGCGGATGAAGTTGAGGCCGCGGGCGACCGCCGGCAGGCACAGCTCGTCGTCGGCCTCGGGAGGCACGTCGACGATGATGAGGCCGTCCACGCCCGCGGCCTTGGCGTCGTCGAGGAAGGCCTCGCGCGGGTAGACGTAGATCGGGTTGTAGTAGCCCATCAGGACGACGGGGGTGTCCGGGTCGTGCTTTCGAAACGTGCGCACCAGCTCCAGCGTCCTGCGCATGGTCTGGCCAGCCTTCAGCGCCCTGAGCGAGGACGCCTGCACGGCCGGGCCGTCCGCCATCGGATCGGAGAACGGCATGCCGAGCTCGATCACGTCGGCCCCGGCTCCTGGCAGCCCGAGCAGGATCTTCTCGCTGGTGGCATAGTCCGGATCGCCGGCCGTGACGAACGCCACGAAGGCCTTGCGCCCCTCTTCCTTCAGTGCCGCGAACCGTCGGTCGATGCGTGATGGCACGTTCAAAATGGTTCTCCACGGCAGGCGCCAGCCTCCCTTCTCCCCTCGGGGAGAAGGTGGCCCGAAGGGCCGGATGAGGGGGCCTTCCGCCTTTTTGCCGCTACCTCGTAGACATGGTCAAGCACCCGGTCGGTGTTCTGCAGAACGTCGAAGTTCCGGAACCTCAGGACCAAATATCCCAGGCTTTCCAGATAAGCTGTCCGAGCGCGGTCCTGCGTCTCATTGTCATCGTGCTGCGACCCGTCGACCTCGAGGACCAGCATGGCCTCGTCGCAAAGGAAATCGACCACGAAGCGTCCGCGCGGCACCTGACGCCGAAAATTTAGATTGTCCAGACGGCGATCACGCGGTCGCGACCACAGGCGCGCCTCAGCCTTCGTCTGCCGGCGTCGCATTCCCTTGGCTAGCGACGTGAGATCGCCCGGCATGTGTTACCTCCGCAGCGGGCGCCAACCTCCCTTCTCCCCTCGGGGAGAAGGTGGCCCGAAGGGCCGGATGAGGGGGCCTTCGCGGATGCAAGCGAAAGTCGCCCCTCACCAGCTCGGCCGAATGACTTACGCTCGCGCAATGACCGGATGACCGAACAGGCCGCGTCGAACTCGCGACCGTAAGTCATGGCCTCGCGTCCTCTCCCCCGAGGGGAGAGGGGCAGTGTGCCCCAGCGGTCGATGTCGACGCGGGAGTTTTCACTCACTTTCCGCGCATCTTCTTTGAGGGCTTCGCCTGCTGCATTTGCGGCTTCGCCGAGCGATCCAGAATCAAGCCCCAACCTCTTGAACTCTGCGGGTGCCTCTCGAAAAATT
>DASRDL010000599.1:0-10789 GCA_035652635.1 Hyphomicrobiaceae bacterium
TCGGGCACCACCGGCGAGCCCAAGGGCGTGCTCTACTCCAACCGGGCGATGATGCTGCACACCTTCTTCCTCATCGCCACGCGCCCCGACCTGTTCGCCTTCAACCGCACCATCCTGCCCGTCGTGCCGCTGTTCCATGCCAACGCCTGGAGCCTGCCCTACATCACGCCGCTGTCGGGCTGCCCGTTCATCCTGCCGGGCGCCAAGCTCGACGGGGCGACGCTGTTCGACCTGATGGAGGCCGAGGGCGTCGAGGCCGGCTGGGGGGTGCCCACGGTGTGGCTCGGACTGATCGAGGAGTTCAAGAAGCGCGGCCGCAAGCCGGCCAAGCTCACGCAGATCCTGAGCGGCGGCTCGGCGGTGCCGCAGGCCATGATCGACACGCTGACGCGCGACTGGGGCATCGAGGTCACCCACGGCTGGGGCATGACGGAGATGAGCCCGGTCGGCACGCTCACGCTGTTCCGCCCCGACGAGCGCGCCAGGGCGCCGCTGGAGCGGGCCAAGCTGTCGGCCCGCCAAGGCCGGCGCATGTTCGGCGTCGACCTCAAGGTCATCGACGAGAAGGGCAACCGCGCCCCTGCCGACGGCCAGACCTCGGGCGAGCTGTTCGTGCGCGGCGCCACCATCGTCTCGGGCTACTTCAAGAACCCCGAGGCCACGGCCAAGCAGATCGACAAGGAAGGCTGGTTCGGCACGGGCGACGTCGCCAAGATCACGCCCGACCAGTGGCTGCTGATCGTCGACCGCACCAAGGACCTGGTGAAGTCGGGCGGCGAATGGATCAGCTCCATCGACGTGGAAAACGCCGCCCTCGCCTGCAAGGGTCTCGCCAACTGCGCCGTCATCGGCGTGCCGCATCCCAAGTGGAACGAGCGTCCGCTGCTGGTGGCGGTCAAGGCACCCGGTGCCGAGCCGACCAAGGCCGAGATTCTGGACGTGCTGGCCGCGAGAATCGCCAAATGGCAGCTGCCCGACGACGTGGTCTTCGTCGATGCCCTGCCGATGACGGCCACGGGCAAGATCTCCAAGAAGGACCTGCGCGCCAAGTTCGCCGACTACAAGCTGCCGGAGTAGCTGCAAAAGGGCCTGAGAGAGGGCCGGCCCCTCGGCCGCCTTTCTCGCGCCCAATCTGCTCCCCACATCACTGCCGCGCGAGGTAGAGTGGCACTACACTCGACGTCGAGGAGCCATGCCCATGCTTCGCCAGGGACCTGCCCGCATCGCCGCACTCGTTGCCGTCCTGGTGCTGGCGGCCTCGCTCGCCGGCTGCGGCGTCAACAACATCCCGACCTACGAGCAGGCGGCCAAGGCCAAGTGGTCGGAGGTGCTCTCCCAGTACAAGCGACGCGCCGACCTGATCCCCAACCTGGTCGAGACGGTGAAGGGCTTCGCCGAGCAGGAGAAGGGCGTGCTCACCTCGGTCATCGAGGCGCGCGCCAAGGCTACCCAGGCGCAGGTGCAGCTGCCGCCCGACGTCGTCACCAATCCCGAGGCCATGAAGCGCTTCCAGGAGGCCCAGAATACGCTCGGCGGCGCGCTCAGGCAGCTGCTGGTGGTGGCCGAGCGCTACCCCGACATCAAATCGGGCCAGAACTTCCTCGCGCTGCAGTCCCAGCTCGAGGGCACCGAGAACCGCATCGCCATCGCGCGCCGCGACTACATCGAGGCGGTGCGGGTCTACAATACCGAGCTCACCACCTTCCCCGGCCGCATCTGGCGGTCGATCCTGTACTCCTCCTCCCAGCCGATGGCGACCTTCGACATCCCGCCCGGGGAGATGCAGACGCCGAAGGTGGACTTCGGCACCAAGAAGTAGAGCAGCCGGATCGCAAGTTGCTGGCGTGTCGCCGGCCTGGGGTGCCGGATGTTTCACCGGCTGGAAATTCCGGCATGACCGTGAGCGGAAGCAGCCGGCTCAGGCTCGGTCGACGACGCGCGGCGACGGGCTCACCGGGTTGCCCACCGCGTCGAGTGCCACCGCCTTCGACCAGGGCCGGTGATTGACGGCGGCGACGCGCCACAACCCCGGCGCATCCTCGGGGTGGAGATAGTCGAGCGTGGTGATCGAGCAGTTCTCGACCAGGAAACTCAAGGCTGCCTGCGGGGCGAGCCCCAGCGCCACGGCGAGCGCCACCTTGATGGTGCCGCCGTGCGTGACGGCGACGATGTCGCGCCCGCGGTGCTCGGCGGTCAGCCGCTCGATCACGGGGCGCACGCGGTCGTAGAGGTCGACGAAGCTCTCGCCCCCCGGCGGGCGCTCGTCCGCCGGCCCGAACCACAGCGTGTGCGTGCCCACCTTGCGCGCGGCATAGAACGGCTTCCTCTCCATACCCTGCCAGGCGCCCAGGTGCTGCTCGGCGAGATCCGCAATGGCGATGGGCTCCACGCCGTCGTGCCGGCCGTTGGCCGCGGCGAGGATGGCGGCCGCCGTCTGGCGCGTGCGGGCGAGGTTGCTCGTCACCCACACCGCGCCCTTGGGCAGCTCGCGCGCCAGCACGGAGAAAATCTCGGCATCCGAGCAGTCGCAGTCGAGGTCGCTCTGGCCGTAGATCCTGCCGCCGTCCGGGACGGGCGCATGTCGGATCCACCACCAGCGCGTATGGCCTCTCTGCACGGCCTCACTCCATCGTCACCACGATCTTGCCCATGGCCTGGCGCGTGGCGAGCCTGGCAATGGCCTCGCCCGCACGCGCCAGAGGATAGCGCTCCGACACCACCGGCCTGATCTTGCCTTCGTTGTAGAGGCGCATCAGCTCGGCGACGTTGGCGGCATGTGCCGCCGGGTCGCGCCGCATGAACGCGCCCCAGAACACGCCCACCACCTGGCACGACTTCAGAAGCGTGAGATTGAGGGGCAGCCGCGGGATGCCGGCGGGGAAGCCGACCACCAGGAAGCGACCATCCCAGGCGATGGAGCGCAGCGCCGCCTCCGAGTAGTCGCCGCCGACGGGGTCATAGATGACGTCGGCACCCTTCTCGCCGCAGGCCTGCTTGAAAAGGTCGGCCAGCGCCCGGGTCCCCGCCTTGTCGAACGGTCCCTGCGGATAGACCACGCCGCTGTCGGCACCGTGCTTCTTGGCGAAGGCCAGCTTGTCCTCCGAGGAGACGGCGGCGATCACGCGCGCGCCGTAGGCCTTGCCGAGCTCGACGGCGGAGATGCCCACCCCGCCGGCGGCGCCCAGCACGAGCAGCGTCTCGCCTGCCTTCAGGCGGGCGCGGTCCTTGAGCGCATAGATCGACGTGCCGTAGGTGAGCACCAGCGCGCTCGCCTCGTCGAACGGCATGGAGGCCGGCATGGCGATGCACATGTCCGCCGGCACGGTGAGCTTCTCGGCCATGCCGCCGGAGATGGTGGAGCCGATCACACGGTCGCCCACCCGGAGGCGCGTCACGCCGCTGCCCACCGCCTCGACGATGCCGGCGACCTCGCCACCCGGCGCAAACGGGCGCGGCGGCTTGAACTGATACTTGTCCTCGATGATGAGCACATCGGGGTAGTTGACGCCGCAGGCTTTCACCGCGAGCAGCACCTCCCCGGGCCCTGGGACCGGATCAGGCAGTTCCTCCAGGCTCAGCGTTTCGGGGCCGCCGACTTGACGGCTCAGCATCGCTTTCATGAGGGTCTTCGATCTCCGGGCAATCACGGGCAGGTTGACGCGCCGCCCTGAGTTAACAGAGACTGCGCCCGCCGTCGATGGCGTGCATGCGACGTGCCACACAACCGCCGACAAGGCGGGTTAGCGCTCGCGTGGGCGCTCCGCCGTTCGGACAGCGCAAGCCGGGGAGAGGGACGCGTGCCGAGGAAACCTATGCGCATTCTGCTCGCCGTTGGGGCGCTGGTCGCCGTCCTGGCCCTTGTCGCGGGCGGTGGCCCGGTGCCGGCACAGACCGGTCCGAAAACCAGCACCTCAGCGCTTCCGACGCCTCCGCAGAAGTCGCCCTCCGCCGACAGTGGCACCGATGCCATGACGGAGTGCATGCGCCTGTGGGACAAGGGGACGCACATGACAAGGGAGCAGTGGGCGCGTACCTGCAAGCGTATCCAGACCCGGCTGGACAATCTGAAGGTCGAGAACCTCGACCTGAAGGGGATCGGCATCCGCAAGATGCCCGGCACCACGCCGCAGGGGCGGGTCGACTCGCCGAGCCGGCCCAACTAGGCTGGCTGCGATCGTGGCCGGCATGTCGGTCAGCCGGCTTTAGAAAAGGACAGCGGATGGTGCGCACGCTCGCTCTCGCCTTGCTGCTGCTCACGGGCCTTCTCGCGGGTGGCACAGGGGCGCAAGCTGCCGAGCTCGTGATGTTCGACGACCCCGGCTGCTCGTGGTGCCGGCGCTGGAACGCCGAGATCGCACCCTCCTATCCCTATTCCGACGAGGGCCGGCAGGCGCCCCTGCGGCGGGTCCAGATCCGCGACCAGGCCAACGCCGGCATTGCGCTCGCCCGCCCGATTACCGTCACGCCGACCTTCGTGCTGGTGCACGACGAGCAGGAGGTCGCCCGCATCGTCGGCTACGAGGGCAGCGACTTCTTCTATCCACGCCTCGCCCAGATCCTGAAGCTGCTGCCTCCCTCTGCCCCGCCCAGGCCGGCGCTGCGCTCGACCATGTGCTCGGAGCCCGCCTGCGCCGCGCGGTAGGTCGGCCTTGCCCGCACGGCAGTCTCGCCCCGGTTCTGCTGGCTCGGGGCCTCCGCTTCGGGGGACGCAGCGGGCAGGCGTCTACTGATAGACGTAGGTCACCAGGAACGAGCGGTCGGCGAGGGTGGCGCCGATCGGGGGCAGCGGAAAGCTCGACTGCCGCGCCGCGAACATGACGTTCTGGTCCATGAGCGGATCGCCGCCGCTGCGGATGAGCTGCAGATCCTGGATGTTGCCCCGCTCGTTCAAGACGAGCCTGATGGTCACGCGGCCGGGCTTGTCGGCGCGCGGCATCGTGCGTCGCAGGGCGTAGATGACGCCGCGGCCGAAGTCGTCGTTCTCGCCCGACCGCGTGATGCCGGCCGGACGCGACCAGGCTGCAGCCCGGCCGCCGGGCACATACTGGGGCACCGTGGGCATGGTCCACTGCAGAGGATCGCGTTCGAGCACGGGGGGAAGCTTCTCGGCCGGCTCTCTGCGCGGCTTGGGCTTTGCCTGGGGCTGCGGGCCCGGCTCGGTCGGCAGTTCCAGGCTGGGCCGATCGATGGCCGAGGTGGTGGTGGCGGCCTTGCGCGGTGCCTCGGCCTTGGTCGGGGCCGGGGCGGGCTCCGGGGCCGGGGCCGGCTCTGCCTGTCGCGGCGGCGTGGGCTGCGGCGGCGGCGTGTCGGGTGGGGCGTTGGGCTGCTGACCCGCCGGCTCTGGATTGACCGAGCTCTTGCTCTCCAGGTCGGCCGCGTCGACGAGCTCGACGCTGATGCCCTCGCGGCTCCCCGCCTTGTCCCCCATCACGCGCAGCGGCGGTGCGCTCGATCTGCCGACTCCCACAATCAGCGCCACGTGCACCACGGCGACCAGCGCCACCGCGAGGGCGAATCGGCGCCGCTCCAGCTTCAGTGCCGCCGCGCGCGCGGCGATCCCGTGGAGACGGCCGGTCCTGCCCGCACTCTCCCCTGCGCTCATCTCGCCCGCTCAAGTGGCAGGACGCCGCGCGGCGACAGCCCCGCGACATGGGTGCATAGCCCCGCAACGGCCCCGCATCGATGCGCCCGTCGCCCCACCGGGCAATACGGCCATCCGGCACGGCGGCCGGCGTCGGTTAGCGCGAGTTGCCGGGCAGCGCAACCCGGGCCTCAGAGGCCGCGGATGGGCCAGCCGTCGGCGCCACTGCGCAGGCGCCGCTCCTGCAGGGACCGGCGGGCTTCCTGTGCCTTGCCCGAGCGCAGCAAGCACACGACGCGGGCATACTCAATGAGGTCGCGCTGGGCGCGGCTGCCGCCGATTCGCTCGTGCTCGGCGAGCACACCCCCGAACTCGCGGGCGGCCTCGGCCCAGTCCGCTCGGGCGAAGGCGCCGAAGGCGCGCGCCAGTTGCGCCACCAGATCGGCCGCGGGTCCTTTGGCGCGCTCGATGATGCGCGCCAGGGCTCCCTCGTCACCGGCGAAGGCGTGCGCGAGCGCCGCGTGCACATCGGCAAAGGCGATACCGGGCGCGGGGAACCACTGCGTTGCATAGGCGCTGAGCTCGCGCCACAGCTCCACCTGGCGCGGCTCGCCCGCCATCTCCGCCCGCAGCAGGAAGGAGGCGCCGTCGGACAGCGTGTTGAGCGGCGGGCCGGTGGAGACGCCGGGGCTCAGATGCGCGCGGTAGAACGCCCACGCCTCTGCAGCGCGGCCGAGCGCCATCTGCCACAGGGCGATGTGCCAGCTGATGTGGCAGTGGAGCAGGCTCTGGCGCGGATAGTCCTTCCACCAGTCCTCGAGGTAGGCGAGGCCCGCCGCACGCTCGCCGGCCTCGTAGTAGACGTGGGCGCGGATGTGCGCACCGTTGGCGTTGCGCGGATGGAGCGCGAGCGCCCGCTCGATGGTAGGCAGCGCGCCGTCGATGTCGCCCACCTCCACCTGCGCGAAGGCGAGCGCGCTCAGGAACCACCAGTCCTCGCCGTAGGCTTGCGCCAGCGGCTCGAGCAGCGCCAGCAGCTCGGCCTCGCGCCCGGCGCGGCCTGAGAAGCCGATGAGGCCGAACACGCCGGTGCAGGGCGCCAGCACCATGGCATCGCGCGGATAGGCGGCGAGGTGCTCCTTGACGGCGGCGAGGCCCGCCACGCTGCCTCTGTCGACCACGCTGGCCAGCGCATTGACGTGGCTGCGCTCGCGATGCGGCAGCGCGGCCGCCAGCTCGCGCGCCCGCGCCGCTGCGGCCCTGGCCTCGGCCGTCCTGTGCTGCACCTGGAGCGTGCGCGCGAGGCCCACGTGCGCGACCGCCAGCCCGTCGTCGCAGGCGATCGCCCGCCGGAACGCATCCTCGGTACCCGCATTGGCCGACAGCGACAGGTCGACCGCCGCGACGTAGGCATCGCGCGCTGCGGGCGAGGATGTGGAGAGCTGAAAACCGTAACGATCCCGGAGCATGCCGGCACTCCCTGCCCGTCGACGCCCGCGCGAGGATGCAAAGCGACGCTTCAGTCTGGCACAGGGCCCGCTCCCGCGTCGAGCCACGGCAGGCGGCGTAGGGCGCATTACGCCTTCGGCTCATGCGCCCTGCTCATCAATCAGCGGGCAGCACGATGAGGTGGTTGGAGAGGCCGGGGCGGGGTTGCGTCTCGGGCGGGAAATGGCGGGCCAGGTGCTCGCCCACCGCGCGGATCGCCCGCACGAAGCCTTCGCCCGCCTCGCCCTTGCCGATGTGGGCGGTGAGGTCGGCCACGATCTCGGCCCACGTCTCCTCGGGCACCTTCTGGTGGATGGCCGCATCGGCGATGATCTCGGCGTAGCGCTCGGCGACGGAGACGAAGATCAGCACGCCGGTCTGGCCCACGGTGGTGTGCAGGTTCTGCGCCAGGAACTGCTCCACCGCCCGGCGGTGCGCACGCGCATGTTTGACCTTCCGCGGCACGAGGGCGAGACGCACCGGCATCGGCATGAGCGCGACGGCGAGCACTGCGAAGGTGGCGAGCTGCACGAGGTAGATGTGCTGGATCGGCCACCAGGTCCAGAACACGAACGGCCACGGCACAGCCAGCGCCACCAGCGCCGCCCACAGGAACGGCACGTGCAGATAGCTGGCGCTCTGCGGCGCGATCATCGCCACGATCTCGCCGGAGGTGGCGCGCTCCGCCTCGCTGATGGCGGTTGCGATCCGCCTCTGGTCGGCCTCGGCAACGAGCGTCATGCCTCTTCACCTCTTGCGTACTTGCGCACTCCTGCGACCCCTACCAGCTGCCCGAGGAGCCGCCGCCGCCGAAGTCGCCCCCGCCGCCGGAGAAGCCGCCGCCGCCGTCGGAGCCGCTCGAGCCGCCGCTCCAGCCGCCCGACCCGGCGCTCCAGCCCCACGGTGACGACGCCGCGGCGCTCCGCCCGCGCCGGCGGTCGCCGACGACGCGACCGGGGTGGGCGGTCTGGCGCGACTGGACCCATACCACCATCATCGCCATCAGGATGAAGGCCACCAGGATCAGCACCGGCAAGGCGCTGCCGCCGCTTCCCGGCGAGCGCCTGGCCGATCCCCGCGCCCGCTCCTTCACGGCCTCGGCATCGCCGAGCAGGACGTCGCGGATGTCGCGGACGCCGGCACGGATGCCACCCGAAAAGTCGTTGCGCCGGAATGCCGGCAGGATGGCGTTCTCGATGATGAGCCTGGTCATGAGGTCGGTGAGCTGCGGCTCGAGCCCGCGGCCTACCTCGATGCGCACCTTGCGCTCGTTGGGGGCGACGATCAGGATCACGCCGTTGTCCTTGCCCTTCTGGCCGAGCTGCCAGAAGCGACCCAGCCGGTAGCCGAAGTCCTCGATCGGATAGCCCTGCAGCGAGCGGGTGGTGATGACCACGAGCTGGTCGGTCGACTTCTCCTCCAGAGCCTTGAGGTCCTGGGCGATGGCAGCCAGGTCCTCGGCCTTCAGCAGTCCGGCCTCGTCGACAATGCGGCCCGAAAGCGGGGGAAACTTCGGCTGGGCGACAGCGGGCAACGCGGCCAGCCAAAGGCCGGCAGCCATCGCGACGAGCCCCGCCAGCACACGGCTCCGACTTGGCCCTCTGCGCATGTGCGCTGCTTGCATCCTTGCTCTTGTGGCGCCACCGAAGGAGCGCCGGCCCCGAGCGAGACTACCAGCTCGGGCCGCAGCCAAGGCAGACGATTCTGGCTCCCCGCTGACGCAGTTCCACGCCTGCCGCCGATGCTGTCATGCCGGCCGGGGATGCAACCCGTGAGCCGGCACCCCAGGGGCGGTAACCCGGCCGAGGACGCAGCCCGAGAGCCGGCACTCGAGGGCCGCCCCGGCACCCGGACCCTTGGCCACGCGCATGACGGCGATGCCCTTGGGCCACACCGGGGCGACGGAAACCGCACGCCGCCCCCTTGCGCGCTGTCCTGCCAACGCCCATATGACTGACCAGTCAGTCACCTACGAACGAGGCGACAGCCGTGGCCCACTCCTCGCAGACGCCCACCCGGAGCGGACGACACAAGCCGTCTGACAGGTCGCGCGGACAGGAGGCGGCCCCGATCCGGCAGCGGACCGTGCGGGAGAATGCTCCCGCCCCCTCCCAGACCGGCGATGCGTCCGGGCCTTCCCAGCAGGGCGCGCGCAAGTCGCGCACCGCCGGCAAGCCTGCCCGCGCCCGCAGGGTCTCGGCGGAGGCGCGCCGCCAGGCAATCCTGAAGGCCGCCCTGCGGGTGTTCGCCGAGCACGGCTTCGAGGCCGCCAGGCTCGACGACGTCGCCACCCGTGCCGGCGTCGCCAAGGGCACCCTCTATCTCTACTTCCGCGACAAGGAGGCGCTGTTCGAGGCGCTGGTACGGAACGCCGTGTCGCCGCTGCTCGCCGAAATGAGCCGGCTCGCCGGTGCGCCCGAGGTGTCGCCGGCCCAGGCGCTCGAGGCCTTCTTCTCCCTGTTCCACAAGGAGGTCCTGGGCACCGAGCGCAAGCTGCTGCTGCGCCTCATCATCACTGAGGGCCCGCGCTTCCCGGCCATTGCCGAGCTCTACTATCGCGAGGTCGTCTCCAGGGGTCTCACCCTGATGCGGGGGCTGGCGAAGCGCGCCGTTGCCGACGGCACCTTCGCCACCGATGCGCCCGCCCGCTTCCCCCAGCTCGTCATCGCTCCGCTGCTGGTGGCGCTCGTCTGGGACAGCCTGTTCGCCGACATCGATCCGCTCGATGTGGGCGGACTCATCGAAGCGCACCGCCAGGTGCTGGCAGGCGGAAAGAGGAGAGCCTCGTGACGACACCGCTGCACAAGGCCGCCCGCGCGCGCCTCCTCGCCATCGGCGCCACCGCGGCCGTGGCGCTCGCGCTTGCCGCCTATGCCTACACCCGGCACGAAGTCGCAACCCTCCGCTTCGAGGGCTGGATCGAGGCCTACTTCATCTTCGTCAGCCCCGACGAGTCGGGGCGCGTCGAGACCCTGTCGGTGCGCGAGGGCGACACCGTCACCGTGGGTGCGCCGCTCTTCGCGCTCGATGCCGACCTGCAGCGCGCCGCCGTCGCCGAGAACGAGGCGGCCCTCGCCAACGCGCGCGTCGCCTTCGACCGCGCCAAGGAGCTGCTCAAGAAGGCGGTGGGCTCGCAGAAGGCCTTCGACGATGCCGAGGCGGCGCTGCGCACGGCCGAAGCCCGGCTCAACTCGGCACGCACCCGCCTCGACCGGCGCCGCGTGGCAAGCCCCGTCGCCGGCAGCGCGCAGGAGATTTACTTCCGCACCGGCGAGATGGTGCAGGCGGGCCGCCCCATCGTCTCGCTGATGCCGCCCGAGAACACCAGGGTGCGCTTCTTCGTGCCGCAGGCGGTGCTGCCGCAGGTGAAGATCGGCGACACCGTCGCGGTCGGCTGCGATGGATGCAGCGCCGGCATGACCGCGCGCATCAACTTCATCTCGGCGCAGGCCGAGTTCACGCCGCCCATCATCTACAGCCTCGAGGAGCGTGCGCGGCTCGTCTTCCGCATCGAGGCGATCCCGGACCAGCCGCAGGCGCTCCGGGTAGGACAGCCGGTCTCCGTCTCGCTCGCGCCGGCGAAAGGAGTGAGCCATGCCCAGCGCTGATGCGACGAGGCGCAACGGCTCGCCCTATGCCGTGGAGGTCGAGGGCCTCACCAAGTCGTTCGCCGGCAAGGTGGTGGTTCGCAACCTGTCGATGCGGGTGAGGCGGGGCCAG
>DASRDL010000600.1:0-3381 GCA_035652635.1 Hyphomicrobiaceae bacterium
GATCTGCGCCGAGCTCTTCTTGACGCCGATCGAGGGGCCGAAGTCGATCTCGAGACGGATCGCCGGCTTGCGCGCTCCGGCGAGCGGCTCGGCCGCCACGATCGTGCCGACGCGGATGTCGACCTTGAGGAAGTCCTCGAAGGCGATGCGCGGCGAAGGCGCCGGACCGCTCATGGCAGCCCGGCGTCCGAGCTCGCCGCGGGACTGGGCCTGGAGCGCGTTCCGCCGCGCGCGGTCTGGCGCAGGGCCTCCGAGAAGCGCGAAACGGCGGTGCCGAATTGCTCGAGCCCGCTCAGCGTACGCTCGCCGCGGCGCAAACGCCGGTCGAGCGCGGCCATGGTCCTGGCAAGGCCCGGATCGTCGTCCTCCAGCCACGTGGCGAACACCGAGGCGTAGGCGAGGCCGAGGCCGGCGACGCGCAAGGCGCCGAGGGCCCCGTCCGTGCCGATGCCCGCTGCCTGCAGCATCCAGTGCTGGGAGGAGAGGTAGGGGCCGGCGAGCGCGAGGTCGGCCGAGCCGGAGGCATGGATCGATTTCAGCGCGGCCTTGTAGGGCCCGAGCACGTCGAAGCGCGTCATGATGGTGTCGAACAGGAGATCGCGCTTCTCCTGGTCCTCGCCGCGTTTGGGCAGCCGCCGCATGACCTCGTCGTCGACCGCGCGCAGCAGCGCGGCGATGATGTCGCTCTTGGTGGTAAACAGGCCGCGCAGCTCCGAGAGCGTGACGCCGGCGGCCTCGGCGATGTCGATGAGGGTCACCTCCGCCCAGCGCGTCTTGGCGGCGCAGTCGAGCGCGGCGGCGAGGATGCGGCCCTTCGGGGTGGTCTTGTCGAGCATGGGTAAGCTCCTTCTCCCCTCTACATCGGAGAAAAGCCGAGACAAATCAACTGGGCCATGTTGCGGCCGACTGCCGGCCTCAACGCGCCTCGGTCCAGCTCTCCGAGAAGGCCAGCGCCGAGGTGCTGAAGGGCCGGCCTTCCCGCTCCCGCTTCCAGGGCCGGCCGGCCGCCTCCCGACCGTTGAGCGACAGGCGCGCGCCGAGGGCCGGGACCAGCACGGTGCACACGCCGTAGCGCCGCCCGCCCGTGCCGGGCTGGGTGTGGATCAGCAGCGGGTCGCCGATGTCGTACCAGGTGAGGGAGACGTCCTCGCCGCGGGCGGCGATGTGCTCGGTCCAGAAGTAGCGCGGATCGCCCGACTTGCTGAATCGGGCGTCCGCGACCGGGATCGAGGTGTCGGCGAGCTCGCCGTTGAGCATGCCCTGCACGGTGGCCTGCAGCCAGCGCGCCATGGCGATGTTGTCGGACCAGATGCGCCAGCGGCCCTCGGTGAGCTCGCTCTTGAGGTAGAGCACGTGCCCCGGCCCGGCGGGCGAGAAGATGATGCGCCAGTAGCTGGCGTTGGTGGTGTAGTTGTCGTTGTCCTGCGGGCTCAGCCTGATGAACGGGTTCTCGCCCGTGACGATGACGCGGTTGGGATCGGCGGTGCTCATGGGTCGTGTCCTCCTGAGGCGGGTCCTGGTTGCGCAAGCGTGGCTCATAGTGGGCGCATGTGACGAAGCCGCGCAACCGCCTCATCCGATCTCGGCCGGCCGCCGGTCGGGGGCTGGAGAACGTAGCGTTCCGGCCCGGAAGCCATTGACATTTTCCGGCGCTGGCCTAGCTAACAGCGCTTATGAACACGGTGAACCCGCGCGAGTTCGTGGCCGCTTCCGATGTGCGACTCATGGAGGCGAACAGCCCCAGCTGCGCCGTCCTCGACGTGCCGGCGAGCGAGCCGCTGCGGCTCGACTGCGGCCGGCTGCTGGCGCCGTTCCGCGTCGCATACACCACCTGCGGTGAGCTCAACGCCGACAAGTCCAACGCCATTCTCATCGCCCACGCGCTGACCATGGACCAGTACGTGGCGAGCCGGCATCCCGTCACCGGCAAGCCCGGGTGGTGGGAGCCGATGGTGGGACCGGGAAAGCCCATCGACACCGACCGCTTCTTCGTGGTGTGCGCCAACATCCTGGGCGGCTGCATGGGCTCGACGGGGCCGGCCAGCATCAACCCCCAAACGGGCCGGCCGTGGGGGCTCGACTTTCCCGTCATCACCATCGGCGACATGGTCGATGCGCAGGTGCGTCTCATCGATCATCTGGGCATCGGCGAGCTGTTCTCGGTGATCGGCGGCTCGATGGGCGGCATGCAGGTGCTCGAATGGGCCGCCCGCCACAAGGAGCGCGTGTTCTCGGCCATGCCGATCGCCACGGCCGCCTGGCACTCCTCCCAGAACATCGCCTTTCACGAGGTGGGCCGGCAGGCGGTGATGGCCGATCCCGAGTGGGCGCAGGGCCGCTACCTGGAGCTCGGCAAGGACCCGCGCAACGGGCTCGCCGTGGCGCGCATGGCCGCGCACATCACCTACCTGTCGGAGGAGGCGCTGCACAACAAGTTCGGGCGCAACCTGCAGGACCGCGCCACCAAGACCTTCAGCTTCAACGCCGACTTCCAGGTGGAGAGCTACCTGCGCCACCAGGGTTCGACCTTCGTCGACCGCTTCGACGCCAACAGCTATCTCTACATCACGCGGGCGATGGACTACTTCGACCTCGCCGCCGAGTACGGCGACGTGCTCGCCAACGCCTTCAAGGGCACCAAGACGCGCTTCTGCGTGGTGTCGTTCACCAGCGACTGGCTCTACCCCACGCGCGAGAGCCGCGAGATCGTGCAGGCGCTCAACGCCGTGGCCGCCAATGTCAGCTTCGTCGAGGTGGAGTCCGACAAGGGGCACGATGCCTTCCTGCTGGACGAGCCGGAGCTGTTCGCCACCGTGCGCGGCTTCCTCAACGCTGCCGCCGACAAGCGCGGACTGGCTCCCGCCCGGGGGACACACTGATGCTGGCGCCAGCCACGGCCGCCAAGGCCCGCGTCGACCATCTGATGATCGCCGAGATGGTGGCGGCGGGCTCGCGCGTGCTCGATGTGGGCTGCGGCGACGGCGCGCTCCTGCAGCTCCTCGCCGACACCAAGAACGTCGACGGCCGCGGCATCGAGGTGTCGCGCGAGCGCGTCAATGCCTGCGTCGCCCGCGGCCTCTCCGTGATCCAGGGCGATGCCGACCGCGACCTCGTCGACTATCCCGACGGCGCCTTCGACTACGCCATCCTGAGCCTCACCATCCAGGCGACGCGCCAGCCCAAGGCGGTGCTCGAGCAGCTCTTGCGCATCGGCCGCAGCGCCATCGTCTCGTTCCCCAACTTCGGCCACTGGCAGGTCAGGGCGAAGCTGGCCTTCACGGGCCGCATGCCGGTGACGGAGAATTTGCCCGATGCCTGGTACGTGAGCCCCAACGCGCACCTGTGCACCATCAAGGACTTCGCCAACCTGTGCCGGCTGGT
>DASRDL010000601.1:0-6249 GCA_035652635.1 Hyphomicrobiaceae bacterium
CCGTCCTTGCGGTAGAGGTCGCGGCGGAACTGGACCACCCCGTCCTCCGTGGCCCACGCGGTGATGTAGACGAAGTACAGCGGCACCGGCTTCTTGAGCGTCACGTCGCGCCGCTCGCCGCTCTCCTTCATCATCAGGACGTGCTCGGGCTTCCAGCCCTGGTCGGCCAGCACCCAGGCGGCCAGCTGCTCGATGCCGTGCACGCGCACGCAACCGGAGCTGGCGGCGCGGAAGTTGCGTCCGAACAGCGACTGGGAGGGCGTGTCGTGCATGTAGACGGAATGCGAGTTGTGGAAGTTGATCTTGACGAAGCCCAGTGGATTCTCCGGGCCCGGCTGCTGGCGGTAGGTGAGCCCCTTGGCCGCCGCCGTCCTCCAGTCGATCTTCTCCGGGTCGAGCTTCTTGCCGTCGGCGCCGTAGGCGTCGATGTGGTACTTGACGAGCACGCTCTGGCCCTTGCGCGCCATCTCCTGACCCTTGGGGATCAGGTCCTTCTCGATCACCGTCGGCGGCAGGTGCCACACCGCATTGAAGTTGAGCTCGTGGATGGCCGATGTGAGAATCGGCGTCGGCCGGTCCGGCTTGCCCACGACGCCCGCATGGCGCGACACCACCTGGCCACCCTCCACCGCCTCGATCTGCGCCGCCGGGATGTTGACGACGACGTAGCGTTTGCCCGCCGCCTTCGACAGCTCCGTGAGGCGCGCAAGGTTGGTCTTGAGCTGCTTCAGCCGCACCTCTGCCGGTACGTTGAGCGCGGCCAGGGTGCGCTTGTCGACGATGCCCGTCGGCGCCAGTCCGTTCGAGGCCTGATAGCGCTTCACCGCCTTGTCGACGTAGAAGTCGAAATCGGTGCTGCGCGTGGGCTCGCGCAGGTCACCCGACAGGAAGAGGCGCTCGCGCAGCAGCGCGACGGCAGGATGGGACATGCCCGCCTGCAGTTGCACCTCGGGCACCGGCCGCCAGCCGCCCGCGGCCACGATCTCCGTGTAGCGCCTGATCGCCGCCTTGGTGGCAGGAATGTTGGCCGGGCTCAGCGTGGGGTAGCCCTTGGGGGGCGTTGCCTCCCACTCGCGCACGAAGGTGCGGTCGCTCGGGTCGCTCTGGGAGGCGTAGGCCGAGCCCGGGAACTTGAGCCAGCTGTTCTCGTCGGTGGCGGCCGCCGGCGTCGCTCCGAGAAGGCCGGCAAGTGCCGCGACCACGACAGCTTCCGTTCCCGTCCTGGCGCTCATGGTCCTCCCCGACTTGCCTGCAAATCCTTGGTCGATCCCGAATATGCGGAACGTGCGGCATCGGCACCCCATTTGAGAAGCAAAAACTGAGCGAGTCCAGAGAGATCGGGTGGAAGTGGTGCGGCCTGGACACGGGCCCGTCCGCGGAGGGCGCATGCGGCGAAGCCGCACTGCGCCGTGCTCCGCGTGATCGGTGCGCCGCGGCTTCGCCTTGCGCACCCTACTGCGCTGCATCCAGGGCGAACTGCAGCTCGGCCAGGCGGCTGTAGAGGCCGCCGCGGCGCAGCAGCTCGGCGTGCCGGCCCTCCTCGACGATGCGGCCCTGGTCCAATACGAGGATGTGTGACGCCCGCTGCACGGTGGCGAGGCGGTGGGCGATGACGAGGGTGGTGCGGGTCTCCGCGGCCCGTGCCAAGGCCGCCTGCACGGCCTGCTCGCTCTCGGCATCGAGGGCGCTCGTGGCCTCGTCGAGAAGCAGGATCGGCGCATCGCGCAGGAGCGCGCGGGCCAGCGCGATCCGCTGCCGCTGGCCGCCCGACAGCACCAGACCGCGTTCGCCGAGTCGGGTTGCATAGCCCTCCGGCAGGGCGCGGATGAAGTCGTCGGCCTGGGCCGCCGCGGCGGCGCGCGCCACGTCGGCGTCGCCGGCATCCGGCCGGCCGTAGCGGATGTTGTCGGCGATGGTGTCGTCGAACAGGGCGACGTCCTGCGGCACCAGCGCGATGCGCGCGCGAAGCTCGGCGAGCGAGGCCTCCGCCACCGGCACCCCGTCCACCGCCACGCGGCCCGATTGCGGATCGTAGAAGCGCAGAAGCAGGTTGAAGATCGTGCTCTTGCCCGCCCCCGACGGGCCGACGATGGCGATCGTCTCGCCCGGCCGCGCCTCGAAGCTCACGCCGTCGAGGGCGGGCGTTCCGGTGCGCGTCGGGTAGGCGAAACGTACGTTCTCGAAGGCGACGCTGCCGACGGGCGGCACGGGCAGCGGCCGCGGGCGCGGCGGCTCGGCGACCTCGGATCGCGCCGCCAGCAGCTCGAGCAGTCGCTCGGCTGCACCTGCGGCCTGGGCGATCTCGCCCCACACCTCCGACAGCTCGGCGATCGCCCCGGCTGCGAACACGGCATAGAGCACGAACTGCCCGAGCCGGCCGCCGCTGATGTCGCCGCCGACGACGAGGCGCGAGCCGAACCACAGGATGCCGACGATGCTCGTCACGACGAGCGCAATGGCGATGGCCGTCAGCCCGGCGCGGGCAACGAGGCGCACGCGCGCTGCCTCGAAGGCGCGTTCGACGGCAGCAGCGAAGCGGCGCGACACCGTCGGCTGCTGGGAGAAGGCGTGCATGGTGCGCACGGCGGCGAGGTTCTCGGCCGCGTAGGCCGAGGCGTCGGCCAGACGGTCCTGGGCGGCGCGCGACAGCCGGCGCACGGCACGGCCATAGGCGAGCAGCGGAAAGACGATGAGCGGGATGGCGCCCAGCGCCAGCGCCGCCAGCATCGGGCTCGTGACGAACATCATGGTGAGCGCGCCGGCCAGCATGATGAGGTTGCGCAAGGCCTGGCTCAGCGCCGTGCCGGCCGCCGCCTTGATCTGGGTGGTGTCGGCGGTCAGCCGGCTCATCACCTCGCCCGAGTGGTTGCGCTCGTAGAAGGCTGGCCCCAGCGTGGCCAGGTGCCCGAAGACGTCCGTCCGCAGGTCGGCAACCACGCGCTCGCCCAGCCAGTTGACGGCATACATGCGGCTGGCGCTGGCGACGGCCAGCACCAGGCCGATGCCGACGAGGGTCACGAAGTAGCGGTCGATGAAACCGCCGTCGTGGGCGGCAAAGCCGACATCGATCATGCGCCGGACCGCCAGCGGCACGACCAGCATGGCCGCTGCCGACACCATGAGGGCCACCAGCGCCGCGGCCAGCATCCCCGGATGGCGAACCAGATAGGGCCTGAGGCTCAGAAGCGAGGGCAGCTGGTGTCGGCCGGGCCTCGAGGTCTTGGCGTTTGCGTCGGCGTCGGGCAAGGCGGGACCTCGGTTGGCAACCGGGCCGAGAGTGCCGACGCATGCGCCGGAGGGCAAGTGGCCCGCAAGCCTTTGCCGCAGGCGCTTGTCGCCGCGGGGGCCATCGAGTATGAGGAAGCCCGATTTCGCAGGCCGCCACCGGCCGGCACGGAACACGGACCCGAGGAGCCCCCGCGGCGCACGACCATGAAAAAGCTAGTGGACTTCCACCCCGACTATCACCGCATCAAGGTGGTGATGACCGACGGGACCGAGTTCGAGACTTACTCGACCTACGGCAAGGAGGGCGACAAGCTCACCCTCGACATCGACCCCAAGACGCATCCGGCCTGGACCGGCGGCGACCGTCACCTGGTCGACCGCGGCGGCCGCCTGTCGCGCTTCAAGAAGAAGTTCGAGGGCATGTTCTGAGGCCCGCAGGGCGCGCGATCGGCAGGGTGCCCGGGGCGCAGCCGTGATGCACCGATCTGCGCCGCCGTCGGACCGGCGCGCTACCCCTTCGGCTGATGCGCCCTGCGCAATTGCGCCCAGTCGGGCAGCACGCCCGCGCGCTCCAGGATGAACAGGAACGCGGCAATCAGCACGAGCGGGGCCAGCGAGATGGCCGTCGCCTCGGCGATGGTGCGGGCGAAGAGGGGCAGCACCCACAGCGCCGTCATGACGGTCACCTCGTAGGGCGCAAAGCCCTGCCGCAGTCCGTTTGCGGCGAGGAAGGCTATGGCCGGCGCCAGCACCACGAGGTCGTAGTCGAGCACGTAAGGGGTGGCGATCACGCAGCCGAGGATGAGCCCTGCCGCCTTGAGCTCGAAGGCGGCGGTAGAGCGCCACAGCGCGACGAGCCCTGCCGCCGCGGCCAGAGTGAGGGCGAGCTGGGCGGCATTGGCAAGGTCGGCCGGCGCGCCCGCGAGCCGCAGGCCGGCATAGAGGCTCTGGATCTTATAGAAGCCGGGAGCACCCTCGCGCACGATGAGCCCCGTCAGCGGCAGCGAATGCCAGAAGGCAGCGAAGGTGTCGGTGCCGAAGAGCGCCAGCGTGATCCCGGCCAGCGCCGCCGCCGTACCGGCCGCCCAGCCGATCACCTGCCAGCGCCCGCTGACGGCGAGCACCAGCGGCACGAGCAACCCGAGCTGCGGCTTGTAGGCGAGGGCGCCGAGCGCCAGCCCCGCGAGCATCGGGCGCCGGTCGAGCAGCACGAGCCCCGCGCCCAGCAGCGCCGCCGTGATGAAGCCGTTGTGGCCGTGCGTGACGTTGACGAACACGCCCGGGAAGGCGAGGGCCAGCAGCCAGGTCTGGGGCCGGCCGACGATGGCGCGTACCACGGCCAGATAGGCGGCGAGCGTTGCAGCCTGGTAGACGAGGAGCGCCCCGAGATAGGGCAGCGCCGCCAGCGCCGCGGCCACGAGCAGGAACATGGGCGGATAGTGCCAGCCGTAGTGGGGGATGTCCTCGCGCCCCGAGATGCGCTTCTGCGTGGCATGATGCGCCGGCCAGTCGTAGGCCTCGGGCGCCTTGCCCTCGAGCGCCAGCCGGCCCGCGGCATAGACGTTGGCGAAGTCGGTGCCGATGGGGCGGCCGGCGCGATCGACGATGCCGTCGGCGGTCGCCAGCAGCGCGACGATGGTGGCGGTGTAGGCGAGCAGCAGGAGCGCGCTGTAGACGCGCACGCGCGCGCGCGTCACGAAGCTCCCTGTCTGTATCGCCGTGAGCACGCGACGGCCCTCTCGTTGAGGGCCTATCCTAGCGGCCGCGCGCCTACGGAAGCGTTAAGGGCTGGCCGGAAACGGCCAGCCCAGGTCGCCGCGGCGCGACGGCCGCCGGAGGCGCGGGCGAGGAGAGGGGAGCCGCGCCTCGAGCCGGCTCAGCGGGTCGTTCCGCCGGGCGCCGGCGCGGTCGGGGCGCGCTGCTGCGTGCCTGCGCCGCCGGCGTTGGTGTTGCTCGTCCACTTCCATTCCGGCGCGCGCTTCAGGGTGTCCTTGGTGGCATCGAGCGTCACGGTCGTCGCGCCGGTTTCGGTCATGGCGCTGGCGTCGTACTTGATGTCGAGCGACCTGTATTCCACGGCCACCTCACGCTGTCCCATGCCGAGGAAGCCGCCCACGCCGATCACGACGGCGGCAACCTTGCCCTCCTTGTCGAGGATGAGCTCGTTGATCTCGCCGATGGTCTCGTTGGCGGCGTTCTTCACATTGCGCCCGATCAGCGTGCTGGCGCGCATCTGCCCGGGCCGGCTGCTGTAGAACACCATCCGACCGGACGGAGAGGTTGCGGGAGCCCCGGAGGCGGCGGGCGGAGGCGACGCGGAAGGCGACGTCGGGGGAGGCGTCGTGCCGGTCTGCGCCTGGGCCGCCGGAGCTGCAAGCAGCAGCGCAGCGACAGCGACGGATATGCGGGTCATGGGCAAGCTCCATTTGTTGCGAGGCCGTACGCCTCTGTGGAACAGGCAACGCGCCGGCGGCGCGCCCGTTCCAGATGCAGCGTCCTCGGACGATTTCGCGAAGGGCCAGCGGGGGCCGACGCTCCGCAAAAGGAGCGAATGCCGCGGGGCCCCCGCGCGCACGACGCGCCCCGGCGGCATGGAACCATCGTCTCCTCCCGCCGTTCTGACGATCGGGCTCATCTGGAGGCCGACATCCGACGGCGAACCCGTGGGCGCGAGCAATGGACATCTACCTAGAGGAGGAAGCGGACATGCTTCGCGACGTCATCCTGTGGCTTGCCGGCGTGCCGATCGTCGTCATCGTTCTTCTGCATCTCTTCGGCTTCCTGGGCTGACGCGATCAATCCATCCGCGATCAGATTAATTGCTTCCGAGCGCCGCAAGAGGAACCTCCCCGATCCCGGGTCGTTTTGCTTCCGAGTAGAAAACTCAGGAGCTGGAGAAACGATCATGATCAAATCGGCACTGTTGGCCTCCACGGCCGTCGGATTGCTGCTGTGCGCCGGGCAAGCGAGCGCGCAGGTGCAGCAGAAGGGGACGGAGGACCGGACCTCGCCCACGCAGCC
>DASRDL010000602.1:0-7570 GCA_035652635.1 Hyphomicrobiaceae bacterium
GGATCAGGCTCATGGTGCGCGCCACGCCCAAATCGGCGCGCGATTGCGTCGACGGTCTGATCGAGACGCCGCAGGGCCGGGCGCTGGCGGTCAAGGTGCGCGCCGTCGCCGACAAGGGCGAGGCCAACCGTGCCGTGGCGATCACCGTGGCGGAGTGGCTGGGCGTGGCCAAGAGCAGTGTCGCGCTGGCCGCCGGCGGCAAGTCGCGCATCAAGACGCTGCTGGTGGCCGGCGAGCGGGACAAGCTTGCCCAGCTGCTGCAGGCGCGTCTCGCCAGGCTCGGGTGAAAGGAGAGCGGCCGACATGCCCCGCGCCCGCATCATCGACGGCAAGGCGATGGCCGAGGGACTGCGGCGCGAGGTTGCGGCCGGTGCGGCGGCGCTCAGGCACGAGCGCGGCGTGACGCCCGGGCTCGCCGTCGTCCTGGTGGGCGAGGACCCGGCGAGCCAGGTCTACGTGCGCACCAAGACGAAGGCGACGCGCGAGGCCGGCATGGCCTCCTTCGAGCACAAGCTCCCCGCCGATACCTCGGAGGCGGGCCTGCTCGGCCTGATCGGCGAGCTCAATGGTCGCGCCGACGTGCACGGCATTCTCGTGCAGCTGCCGCTGCCCAGGCACATCGACACCGGCGAGGTGATCGAGGCGATCGACCCGGCGAAGGACGTGGACGGCTTCCACCCGGTCAACGTCGGCCGCCTCGCCTCCGGCGGCAGGGCGCTGGTGCCGTGCACGCCGCAGGGCTGCCTGATGCTCGCCCAGTCGGTGACGCCGGAGCTGGCGGGGCTCGAGGCGGTCGTGATCGGCCGCTCCAACATTGTCGGCAAGCCGATGGCGCAGTTGCTGCTGGGGGCGAGCTGCACGGTGACGATCGCGCATTCGCGCACGCGCGATCTGCCCGCGGTCGTGCGCCGCGCCGACCTGGTGGTGGCGGCGGTCGGGCGGCCCGAGATGGTGAAGGGCAGCTGGATCAAGCCCGGCGCCACCGTCATCGACGTCGGCATCCAGCGCGTCGCCACCGCCGACGGCAAGGGCCGGCTGGTGGGCGACGTGGCCTTCGAGGAGGCGGTGGAGGTGGCGGGAGCCATCACGCCGGTGCCGGGCGGCGTCGGGCCCATGACGGTCGCCTGCCTGCTCGGGAACACGCTCCAGGCGGCGAAGGCGATCACCGCGTAGGTTGGGTTGGCGCGGCCGCGACGATCAGATGGGATCGCGCCGTGAATCCTCGCGTAACCCAACTCGGCGAGGCGAGAATGTTGGGCTACGCGCGGATCGGCCGGCCACTACGGCCGAGACGTTGGGCCGCGCTAACCCAACCTACGCCGGCGTCATCCCTCGCAGCCCTCGACGATGACGGGATCGGTGGTGCCGGCCTCGTCGCGGATCCTGGCGGCGGCCGTACATTCGGGCGAGCCGTGGCAGGACCACCGCCTGGTTCAGTGACAACGCAACTCAGATGACCGGATTCCAGGGGATCGGCACCAGCCGATATTGTGTGCCTTCCTTCTCGACAAAGCCCGCCGAGGGGAATGGAAAGTGGAAGCCTTGGATCAAAGCCTTCTCGGCGGCTGCCATGTCGTAGAATTTCTTGCGTGTGGTGGCGGCGGCGAGCGGGTCGACATCGTACAATACGTGCCAATCGGGATTGCGCAGGAACAGGTGCGGAATGTTCGTGACGTCCGACTGGACAAAAACCTTGGCTGACCCCGAGGCGACGACGAAGGAGGTGTGGCCGGGTGTGTGGCCGGGCGTCGCCATCGTTGTGATGCCGGTGACGATCTCCTTGCCCGCCTCGTACTTGGTGACTTTGTTCTCCAGCCCGGCGAACGTCTTGCGGATGCCCGGATAGACGGACTTGGTATAGCCTTCGGGCAGCTTGTTCATCTCGGCATCGCTCATCCAGAACGCCCAATCCGTCGCCGGTACAAAAATCTCTGCGTTCGGGAAGGCGATGCCGCCGTCCGCGGTCCTGAGCCCTGAGACATGATCGAGATGCATGTGAGAGATGATGACGACGTCGATCGACTTCGGGTCGATCCCGGCTGCGGCGAGATTCGCCGGAAGTTGTCCGACCCTGCCCTTCGTCTTGCCATGCATCTCGGGGCCGTAGCCGGTGTCGATCAGAACGAGCTTCGCGCCGGTATTGACGACGATCGGTGTGAAAGGAACCGTGACCGTCTCCGTCGGCTGGTGGTAGGCCGAGAGCGCCGCTTGCACCTCGGACTTGGGATGGTTCTGCACAAATTTGTCGGGTAGCGGAAACGTCGCGGCGCCGTCGGTGACCACGTTGATCTCGAAGTCGCCGACCATATAGCGATAATATCCCGGTGCCTGCTTGCCGGCCCGCGGTGCAGCGCCAAAGCCGGGTGAAGGAACCGCAAGCGGGGCGAGTCCGGCTGCAAGCGTCGCACTTGCCGTGCCCGCCAGCAAACGTCGGCGTGTCAGGTCGCTTCTCATGGTCGTCCTCACTGACTTGGTGGCGGCGCCAATGCATGATAGCAGCGGCGCCCTCCAAAATCTGCCAACGGATCACATCGGGAATTCCGATCTTCCCGAGCTCCCCCCGAGGCTAACCAAGCACGCACACGATGGCAATTCTCGATCCGCTCGACGCCTCCGAATGCTGCACTGCGATGCGTCTCGGCACACGAGGTCTGCCGTGGGGATCGAACGCGCGTCCAGAGCATTGAAATCAGCGGCCGTTTGCGCTGGTCGGCCGGGATCGGATTGGAGAAGGGATCCGACCTGGCCAGACCCCTGCATCACCCCTCGTAGCCCTCGATGATGACGAGGTCGGCGGTGCTCGCCTCGTCGCGGATCTTGGCGGCGGCCTGGTACTCGGGCGAGTCGTGGCAGGCTTTCGCGGTGGCGTAGCTGTCGAACTCGATCACCACGTGGCGGCGGCCGGCGAGCCCGCCGCGCGGCACCTCGCACTCGCCGTTGCGCACGATGAAGCGCGCCCCGTACTTCTTCAACGGTGCGGCGTTGGCGGCGATGTAGTCCTTGTAGCGCTCGGGGTCGGTGATGTCGACGTGCGCGATCCAGTAGCCCTTCTTGGCCATATCTCACTCCATGCGGTGGAACCCGAGGTTTCGGCCTCAGCTTAGCAGCCGCACCAGCCACAGCGCGAGGCCGGGGAAGGCGACCAAGAGCCCAAGTCGGACGATGTCGGTGAATATGAAGGGCAGCACGCCTCGGTAGGTGGCGGCAATCGGCACCGAGCGGGCGATGGAGCTGATGACGAAGACGTTGAGCCCGATGGGCGGCGCGGTGAGGCCGATGCCCACCGTGATGAGCACGAGGATGCCGAACCAGATCGCCGTCTCGTCCGACGGCAGGCCGAAATCGAGGCCCTGCACGATCGGGAAGAACACGGGCAGCGTCAGCAGCAGCATGGCGAGCTCGTCCATGACGGCGCCGAGCAGGATATAGAGCGTGAGCAGGCTCACCATGACCACGTAGGGCGGCAGGCCGAGACCGCCGGCCCACTCGGCGGCGATCGTCGGAAACTGGGAGCGGGCCAGGAAGGCGTTGAACACCTCCGAGCCCAGCAGGATGAGGAAGATCATCGCCGACGTCTCGGCCGACTGCTTCAGGCTGTCGACGATCTCGCGCCAGCCGAGCGTGCGCTGCGCGAGGCCGATCGCCAGCATGGCGATGGCGCCGACGGCCGCGGCCTCGGTCGGCGTGAAGACGCCGCCGTAGATGCCACCCACCACGACGAGCGCCACGACGAGCACCGGCCACACCCCGGCCAGCAGCGCCAGACGATCGCGCAGCCCCTGCTCCGCGCTGGCCGCGGTCGGCGCCGCCGATGGCCGCCGCCGCACGATCCAGGCGATCGCCAGGCAGTAGAAGACGGCCGCCATCAGGCCGGGAATGAGCGCCGCCTTGAACAGCTTGGCGATGTTCTGCTCGGTGGCGATGGCGTAGACGACCAGGATCACGGAGGGAGGAATGAGGATGCCGAGCGTGCCGCCGACGGCGATGGTGCCGGTGGCGAAGCCGCCCTCGTAGTCATAGCGGCGCAGCTCGGGAAAGGTGGCCCTGCCGAAGGTGGCGGTGGTCGCGACCGAGGAGCCGCAAATGGCGCCGAAGGCCGTGCAGGCGGCGATCACGGCCATGGCGAGCCCGCCTCTGAGATGGCCTACGAAGGCGGCCGCGGCCTTGAAAAGGCGAGCCGACAGCCCGGAGCGCTCGGCCAGTGCACCCATGAGGATGAAGAGCGGGATGACGGAGAGGGTGTAGTTGGCGAACTGGTAGTACGGGTTGGTCTTCATGTAGGCGACAAACGGCAGCCAACCCGACAAATAGACGTAGCCGCCGCTGCCGGTGACGAGCATCGCCAGGCCCACCGGCATCCGCAGGGCAATGAGGAGCAGCATCGCGGCAAACCCGAGGACGGCGATGCCCGTTCCGCTCACGCCCGCCTCCCGATCAGGAGGCTCATGGATGTGATGCAGGCGGTAAGAGCGACGCCGGCCGCAAGAACCGTACAAAGGGCGATTGCCGGCCACATCGCTATTCCCGCCACCATCGTCGTCGTGCCGTTCTGGATCATGTCGCGTGTGCCGTTGAAGAGGCACCAGGCGAGCAGCAGCATGGTGGCCGAATAGACCATGTCCCAGAGGGCGTCGACGACGCGGTTCACGCGCTCCGGCAGCCAGGCTGTGAACGTATCGACGGCGATGTTGCCGCGGCGAAGCTGGCAATAGGGCAGGAACGCGAAGACGCTGATGGCGGTCGCCATCTGCACGAGCTCGAAGTCGCCCGGTATCGGCTGAGCGCCCGACCACCGACGGACGATGCTGGCCGTCACCAGCGCGGCGACGCCGAGGATCAGCAGGCCGCCGACGGTTGCCAGCAAGCCTGCCGCGAGGCCCAGGACGCCGTGCGGTTCAGCCGGTGCCGCCGGCCGGGCCTCATCTGACATTGCGGGCGGTCCTCAAGCCTTCTCGTGCTTGGCGAGCAGCCCCTTGGCGGTCTCGAGCAGCTTGGCGCCGTCGAGATTCTTCTCCTTGACGCCCTTGATCCAGGCGTCGATGACGGGCGCGGTCGCCTTCTGCCACCTGGCCTTCTCGTCCTCGGCCAGGACGGTGATGATGTTGCCGCGCTTCTTGACCATCTCGGCCACCGGCAGGCCCATCGTATCCCACAGGTTGCCGGCCATCTCGGAGGCGGCCATGCCCGAGTTGGCATCGATCACGGCCTTGAGGTCGGCGGGCAGGCCCTCGTACTTCGCCTTGTTCATGGCCAGGAAGAAGGTGGTCGTGTAGAGGGTGGGCGAGCCCGGAATATCGGTGTGGAACTTCAAGAGCTCGTGCACCTTGATGGCGGGCACCACCTCCCACGGCACCACGCAGCCGTCGATCACCTTCTGTGCCAGGCTCTCCGGCACCTGCGGGATCGGCATGCCGATGGCGGTGGCGCCGAGCGCCTTCAAGGCCTCGCCGGCGAGCCGCGTCGGAAAGCGCAGCTTGAGGCCCTTCAGGTCGTCCATGGTCTTGACCTGCTTGTTGGCGTGGATCAGGCCGTGATCGTGCGCCCAGAACGCCAGCAGCTTCACGTCCTTGGTCTCGTTGGCGAGCTGCGGTGCGAAGTCCGCGCAGGCCTTGGAATTGACGATCGAGCGGCGCGAGGCCGTGAACGGCAGCTCGAACACCTCCGTCGACGGGAAGCGTCCCGGGGTGTTGCCCGGAAGAGTCCAGACGATATCGGCGACGCCGTCTTTCGCCTGATCGAACAGCTGCGGCGGCGTCCCGCCGAGCTGCATGGAGGGAAAGATGTCGATCTTGATGCGGCCGCCCGAGTCTTTCTCGATCTTCTCGGCCCACGGCTTCAGGAACTTCTGATGCGGGTTGGAGACCGGCGGCAGGAAGTGATGCAGCTTGAGGGTGACCTGGGCCTGAGCGGCGGCCGGGCGGGCGATTGCGGGTGCTGCGAGCGAAGCGCCGGCAGCGGCCAGGAATTTGCGGCGAGAGATTGTCATGATGCTCCTCCCTGCGGAATCCTCATGCAGCATGGTTTGCCCCAAACCACGGCGGTCCTGAAATGCCGCCGGCGCCAGCTGCTGGATGCTTGCCGCGCACTGTAGCGCATCCAATGGTTTGCGTGCAAAACCTTCGCGCTCCTGCCCTGCGTTTTCCGGGATTGGCGCGGAGGGAGGTGGTGTGCCATCCTGCAGGCGCACAACGGGTCAGGAGGAAGGCCATATGCGCTACGAGGCGCCCAAAACACTCGAACAGGCCGTCGCGCTGCTCGCCCAGGAAACGGGTGTCGCGCGCGTGCTGGCCGGTGGCACGGATCTACTGGTGCAAATGCGAACAGACCTGATCGACCCGGTCCTGCTGGTCGACATCAAGGGCATATCCGAGACGCGCCAGATCAAGGAGGAGGGCGGAGGCTTCCGCATCGGGGCGGCCGTGACCGGCGCCGAGATCAAGGAGCACCCCAAGCTCAAGACGGTGTGGCCGGGCGTGGCGGAGGCCGCCAACCTGATCGGCTCCACCCAGGTGCAGGGCCGCGCCACCATGGGCGGCAACCTGTGCAACGGCTCGCCTGCCGCCGACAGCGTGCCCGCCCTCATCGCCGCCGGCGCCAAGGCCTCCATCGTCGGCCCCAACGGCCGGCGCGAGGTGCCGGTCGAGGACGTGATGATCGGCCCGCGCAAGCTGTCGCTGGCCAAGGGCGAGATCGTCGCCTCGTTCGTGCTGCCGCCCAAGCCCGCGCGCACCGGCGACGCTTATCTGCGCTTCATCCCGCGCACGGAGATGGACATCGCGGTGGTGGGCGCCGGCGTATGCCTGACGCTCGACGCCAGCGGCAAGTGCACGGCCGCCCGCGTGGCACTGGGCGCAGTGGCGCCGCGGCCGCTGCTGGTGGCGCCGGCCGCCGCGGCCCTCGTCGGCAGCAAGGTCGACGATGCGGCCCTGCAGAAGCTGGACGCAGCCGCCCGCGCGGCGTGCCAGCCGATCGACGACAAGCGCGGCACCAGGGAATATCGCGTCAAGGTCGCGGGCGTGCTCGCCCGACGCGCGGCGCAGATCGCACTCGAACGGGCGAGGAAGGGCTGATGGCTAAACATCACGTAACTGCAACCGTCAACGGCGATGCCGTGGAATTCCTGTGCGAGACGCAGGACACGCTGCTCGACTGTCTGCGCGACCAGCTGGGGTTGACGGGCACCAAGGAAGGCTGCTCGACGGGCGACTGCGGCGCCTGCAGCGTCACGGTCGACGGGCGGCTGGTGTGCTCCTGTCTGATGCTGGGCGTAGAGGCCAACGGCAAGTCGATCGGCACCATCGAGGGCATGGCCAAGGGTGACGTCCTGCACCCGCTGCAGCGCAAGTTCCTCGAGCACGCGGCCCTGCAATGCGGCATCTGCACGCCGGGCTTCCTGGTCGCCGCCAAGGCGCTGCTCGAGAAGAACCCCAACCCCAGCGAGACGGAAGTGCGCTACTGGCTCGCCGGCAACCTGTGCCGCTGCACCGGCTACGACAAGATCGTGCGCGCGGTGCTCGACGCCGCCTCCGAGATGAGAGGAGCCTGATCATGCAAGAGAAGGTGAGAGAGC
>DASRDL010000603.1:0-2667 GCA_035652635.1 Hyphomicrobiaceae bacterium
CCAGATCAGCCTCGCCGCCCTGCAGGCCGGCGTGCCGCCGATCGTGCGCATCTGCGCCGGGGCGCTGGACGAGGGCACGCGGGCGCTCGACACCGGCGCACTCGGCATCGTCGTGCCGCACGTCGACACCGTCGAGCAGGCGCGCCGGCTGGTCGAAGCCTTCCGCTTCGCGCCGATGGGCCATCGCAGCACGGGCGGGCCACCGGCCCAGTTCGGCTACCGGCCGCCGGCGGCGCTGGAGATGCAGCGCACGCTCAATGCCGAGCTCCTGGTGATCCCCATGATCGAGACGCCGCAGGCCGTCGAGAACGCCGACGCCATCGCCGCCATCGACGGCATCGACGCGCTGCTGATCGGTACCAACGACCTCACCCTGGAGATGGGCATTCCCGGCCAGATCGGGCACGAGCGCGTGCGCGACGCCTACACCAAGGTGGCCGGCGCCTGCCGCCGCCACGGCAAGGTGCTGGGCATGGGCGGCGTCTACGATCAGGAGCTCGCCACGCGCTACATCGGCATGGGTGCGCGGCTGGTGCTGGGCGCCAACGACCACGGCCTCATCGTCGACGCCGCCACCCGCCGCGCCCAGTTCCTGCGCGGCCTGGCGCCGGCCGGCAAAGGCTGATCGGACGCCGCCTCAGCCCCACGGCCCGCGCGAGCCGGCGGACGGCGAGCGGCCCCACGGCCCCGAGGCCTGCCGGGCGAAGCGTCGGCCGTCGCCGGTGCCCATCTCCGCCGCCAGCTTCTCCAGCTCGGCGATGCGGTTCTCGGTGTTGGGGTGGGTGGAGAACAGGTTGTCCATGCCCTCGCCGGTGAGCGGGTTGATGATGAAGAGATGCGCCGTGGCAGGCGCAGCTTCCGCCGGCTCGTTGCGGATCTCATGCGCGTAGCCCTCGATCTTGCGCAGCGCCGAGGCCAGCGCCAGCGGCTCGCCGCAGATCATGCCGCCGAGCCGGTCGGCCTGGTACTCGCGCGAGCGGCTGATCGCCATCTGCACCAGCATGGCGGCGAGCGGAGCCACGATCATGGCAACGAGCGCGCCGATCCAGCCGATGCCGTTGTTGTTGTCGCGATTGCCCCCGAACAGGGCGCCGAACTGAAGGTACTGGGCCAGCATGGAGACGGCGCCGCCGATGGTGGCGGCAACCGCCATCGTCAGCGTGTCGTAGTTCTTCACGTGGGAGAGCTCGTGCGCCATGACGCCGGCCACCTCGTCGGGGGTGAGCATCTCGAGCAGGCCGGTGGAGGCGCACACCGCCGCGTTCTGCGGGCTGCGGCCGGTGGCGAAGGCGTTGGGCTGCGGGTTGTTCATCACGTAGACGCGCGGCATCGGCAGCTCGGCGCGCCGCGCCAGGTCGGCGACGATGCGGTAGTACTCGCCGCCGGAGCGCGCGTCGACCTCCTCGGCGCCGTACATGCCGAGCACCATCTTGTCCGACTGCCACAGGCTGAACAGGTTGATGCCCGCGGCGATGACGAGGGCGATGACCATGCCGCCCGTGCCGCCCACCACGCCGCCCATGGCGACGAGGATGCCCGTCAGCACGGCCAGCAGAAGCCCGGTCTTGGCGAAGTTCATAGGCATGTTGGTTCAGGGTCCTCGCAGAGTTGGCGCCGGCCAGCCGGCGCGACCATAATATGGTATCGGTAGAAGCCAACAGCCAGTGGCTGGAGCCGATCACAGGTTGCGCGACACCCCATGGACAATCCGGAAAAAGACAATCCTGCCAAAGTGTTAACGCCAGAGGCGCAACGCGCGCTGGCAGAAGCGGAGGAGCGCCGCCGGCTGGCCGATGCGCGCCGGGCGGCCAATCCGTCCCCCAAGGAGGTCGGCGGCCGCGAGGGGCCAGATCCCACCCGCTACGGCGACTGGGAGAAGGACGGCATCGCCTCCGACTTCTGATCGCACATGCGTTGGCAGGATGCGGCTGCACGTTGCGCCCGGCGCCAGCCCGTGCGCTAAGTCCCGGCGCGGCGCATCCGTCTCGAGGAGACAAGCAAATGGAGTACACCACGCTCGGCAGCACCGGTCTCAGGGTCAGCGTGGCGGGGCTCGGCTGCGGCGGCAACAGCCGCATCGGCCTCGGCACGGGGCTGAGCGAGGCCCAGTCCGTCGCCCTGGTGCGCGAGGCGCTCGACCTCGGCGTCAACTTCCTCGATACGGCCAATGCGTACGAGACCGAGGGCATCGTCGGCAAGGCCATCCGGGGCCGCCCGCGCGACAGCGTCGTCATCTCCACCAAGAGCCATGCCGCCTCGGCCGCCACGGTGCTGGCCAACCTCGACAACTCGCTGCGACAGCTCGGCACCGACCACGTCGACGTCTTCCACCTGCACGGGCTGGGACCGGCGCGCTACGACGAGGCCATGGCCGAGATCGTGCCGGCGCTCTTGCGCGAGAAGGAGAAGGGCAAGCTGCGCCACCTCGCCGTGTCCGAGACCGGCCCGCGCGATCCCGAGCACACCATGCTCGCCCGCGCGCTGCAGGCCGGCGTGTTCGAAGTGTTCATGCTGGGCTTCAGCATGATGCATCAGAACGCGGCCAGCACCATCCTGCCCGGCACGCGCGCCAAGGGGATTGGCACGCTGTGCATGTTCGCGGTGCGCAACATCTTCTCCAAGCCCGACGTGCTGAAGCGGACCTTCAAGGAGCTCGCCGCCGAGGGC
>DASRDL010000604.1:0-8046 GCA_035652635.1 Hyphomicrobiaceae bacterium
CGGCTTCGCCGGCAGCGCCACCATGCTGGCCGCCAAGCTCTACGGCGTGCCCGTCTACGGCACGATGGCGCATTCCTTCGTGCAGGCCCACGACGACGAGACGGCGGCATTCGAAGCCTTCGCGCGCTCGCGCCCCGACAATCTGATCCTGCTGATCGACACCTATGACACCGAGCGCGCGGCGCACAAGGTCGTCTCGCTGGCGCCGCGCCTGCAGGCTGCCGGCATCGCCATCCGAGGCGTCCGGCTCGACAGCGGCGACCTCGTGGCTCTCTCCCGGAGCGTGCGGCGCATCCTCGACGACGGCGGCCTCCGCCACGTCACCATCTTCGCCAGCGGCGGCCTCGACGAGAGCGAGCTTGCGCGCTTCGCAGCGGAACAGGCGCCGATCGACGGCTTCGGCATCGGCACCAGCCTCACGACCTCGTTCGACGTGCCGGCCCTCGACTGCGCCTACAAGCTCCAGGAGTACGCCGGCCTCCCACGCCGCAAGCGATCGACCGGCAAGGCGACCTGGCCCGGCCGCAAACAGGTCTGGCGGCAATACGGCCCGGACGGCCGCATGCAGCAGGACATCCTCTCCGAGGAGAGCGACCGTCAGCCCGGGGAGCCCCTGCTCGAGGCGGTGATGAGAGACGGGCGTCGCCTGCAGGCGCCGCCGCCGTTGGCCGAGACGCGCGCCCGCGCAGCCGACAGCCTCATGCGCCTGCCCGAGCGGCTGCGCCGCCTGGAACCCGCTGCAATCTATCCCGTGCGGGTGGCGGACAGCCTGGTGACGCTCGCGGCCGAGGTCGACCGGCGCCTGCAGCAACAGGACGAGAGCCTCCCGGAAAAGGGAAGGGCGTGAGAGCCCGATGGTCAGCGCGCGAGAGCCGAGCCTCGGCGACAAGGTCGCCTTTCTCAGCCGGCCGGAGGCCTACCCACACGGCGCGGACGGGCTGATCCGGCGCGAGACGCACATGTCGTGGGTATTCCTCGCCGGCGACCGGGTCTACAAGCTGAAGAAGCCGGTTCGCTTTCCCTATCTCGACTTCTCCACCCTGGCGCGCCGCGAGGCCGCATGCCGCGCCGAGATCAGCCTCAACCGGCGCCTCGCCCCCGATGTCTACATCGGCGTGCTCCCGCTCGTTGCCTCGCGCCGGGGGCTGTGCCTGGGCGGGGAGGGCGAGACGGTCGACTGGCTGGTCGTCATGCGCCGGCTCGACGAGCGCCAGTCGCTCGAGGCGGTGGTGCGCGAGGCACGCCTCTCGACCGTGCAGCTCGATCGCCTGATTGCGACGCTCGTCGGATTCTATCGCCACGCGCGACCCGTGCTGCTTGCCGCCGACGTCCAGCTGGCGGCGTGGCCGAAGAATTTCACGTCGAACCGCCGCGTTCTGCTCGACCCGCGCTTCGACCTGCCGTCGGGGCTCGTGAGAAAGATCGATCGCGCCCTGCGGAGGTTCGCAGCCGAGCACGGGAGCGCCCTCCAGGCCCGCTCGCTGCGTCAGCGCATCGTCGACGGCCATGGCGACCTGCGGCCCGAGCACATCTGGCTCGACCATGCGGTGCGCATAATCGACTGCCTCGAGTTCAACGCCCGACTGAGGGCCGTGGACCCCCTGGACGAGGTGGCATTCCTGACGGTCGAATGCGAGCGCCTCGGCGCCGCCTGGGCCGGCCGCTACATTCGCGACGGCATCGAGCGGCGCCTGCGCGAGGGAGCTCCGCCCGCACTGTTCGGCTTCTATCGTGCCTACCGCGCCATGCTGCGCGCCCGCCTGGCGATCGCCCACCTCTACGAGCCGCAGCCGCGCACGCCGGAGAAGTGGCCGGCGCTGGCGCGCACCTACCTTGCCATCGCGGCGCGCGACGCAGCCGAGCTGGAGGCCGCCCTCAGAACACGATGAGGTCGGTGAGCGCCCGACCGTCGTGCAGCCGGGCGATCGCTTCCGCCAGCAGCGGCGCGGCCGGCAGGACGACGAGCTTTTCCCGCACCGCCTCCCCGGGCAGCCGGAACGGGGGCACGCTATCGGTGACGACCACCTTGTCGATCGCCGGGTCGGCCAGGACCGCGGCCGAGCCCGGCATGAACAGCCCGTGCGTGACCAGTGCCAGCACCCGGCGCGCGCCGGCTCCGCGGGCCGCCTTGGCGGCGCGCAGCAGCGTGCCGCCGGTGCTGATCAGATCATCGACGATGAGCGCCGTGCTCCCCGCCACGTCGCCGACGAGGAGGTCGCCGGTGACGACGCCGGCGCTGCGATGCTTGTCGGCGAACGCCTTGCGGATCGGCCGCCCGCAGACCGCCTCCAACGTTTCACGCAGCAGCTCCGCACGCTTGGCGCCGCCGGCATCGGGCGACACGACACACAACTCGTCGTCACCGAGCTCCTTGGCATGGGCCGCCAACAGCGGCGTGGCCGTCAGCGCGACGGTGCGGCACCTGAAGGCGTTCTCGAAGGCCGCCGGATTGTGCACCTCCAGCGTGAGCAGGACGTCGGTGCCCACGGCCTCGAACAGGCCGGCGACATACCGCGTGGTCACCGGATCGTTGGGCTTGGTGCGCCGATCCTTGCGCGCATAGCACAGGTACGGCACCACGGCGGTCACCCGCGCCGCACCGGCGTCCTTGAGCGCGCCGATGAAGAACAGCAGCCGGCAGAGCTTGTCGTTCGCGCTCATGGCCGGCCCGCTGTGCAGGCTCTGAATTACGTAGACGTCGCGTCCGAGGGGCGGTTGGAGCGGCCGCGCCTTGTGCTCGCCATCCTCGAACTCGCGCTCCTCGTGAGGCGACAGAGGATGCCCGAGCAGGTCGGCGACCGACTTGCCGAGCCCGGCCGTGGCCTCGAGCGCAAACAGCGCCATGCGTTCGCGAACGGCCCGCGCCACGGGGTCGTGCGGCGTCCAGACGGAAGCTTGTCCGCTCACATTGCGAGCTCCGGTTCGGGTGCAGCCTCCTTCTTGCGTTCGGGCAGCTCCGTCATCGTCGCCTCCGTCAGCAGCAGAACGCCTGCAACCGAGACCGCGTTCTCGAGGGCGACGCGCACCACCTTGGTCGGGTCGATGATGCCGGCCTCGACCAGGTCGACGTAGACGTTGCGCGCGGCATCGAACCCGAAATTCCCCTCGCCTTCCAGCATCTTGGCCACGACCACACCGCCATCGACGGCGGAGTTGTCGGCAATTTGCCGCGCCGGGGCGCCGAGCGCGCGCTTGAGGATTTGAACGCCGGTCCGCTCGTCGCCCTCGCAGCACTCCTCCAGCTGCGCGACGGCCTCGGTGGAGCGCAGCAGCGCCATCCCGCCGCCCGGCACGATGCCCTCGGCGACCGCCGCCTTGGTGGCGCTGATGGCATCATCGAGCGCCTCCTTCTTCGCCTTCATCTCCGACTCGGACGGCGCGCCGACGCGGATCACCGCCACGCCGCCGGCCAGCTTGGCGAGCCGCTCGCGCAGCTTTTCCTTGTCGTAGTCGCTCGTCGACTTGTCGATCTCACGGCGAATCTGCTGCACGCGGTCGTCGATGGCCTTGCGCTCACCGCCGCCGCCGATGATGGTCGTGTTGTCCTTGTCGACCACCACGCGCTTGGCGCGGCCGAGCTGGTCGAAGGTGACGCTCTCGAGCTTGAGGCCGATCTCCTCGGAGATCACCTGGCCGCCGGTGAGCACGGCGATGTCCTCGAGCATGGCCTTGCGGCGGTCTCCGAACCCCGGTGCCTTGGCGGCGCAGCTCTTGAGTGCGCCGCGCAGCTGGTTGACGATGAGCGTGGCAAGGGCCTCGCCCTCGATATCCTCGGCGATGACGAGCAGCGGCCGCGCCGCCTTCGCCACCTGCTCGAGCAGGGGTATGAGGTCCTTGAGGGCGCTGATCTTCTTGTCGCAGATCAGCACCAGCGCGTCCTCCAGAACAGCCTCCATCTTCTCGGTATTGGTGATGAAGTAGGGGGAGATGAAGCCGCGATCGAACTGCATGCCTTCGACGACGTCGAGCGTCGTCTCGGTGGTCTTCGACTCCTCGACCGTGATCACGCCTTCGTTGCCGACCTTCTCCATGGCGTCGGCGACGAGCTCGCCGATGACCGGGTCGTTGTGCGCGGAGATGGTTGCGACCTGAGCCTTCTCCTTGCGCTCCCGTACCGGTCGCGACATCGCCGCGAGCCGGTCGACGGCAGCCCTGGTCGCGCGCTCGAGTCCGCGCTTCAAGTCGATGGCGCTCGCTCCCGCGACCACGTTGCGCACGCCGTCGCTGAAGATGGCATGGGCGAGCACGACCGATGTGCTGGTGCCGTCGCCCACCACCTCGCCGGTCTTTTCCGCGGCCTGCCGCAGCATCTGCGCACCGAGGTTCTCCTCGGCATCCTCCAGGTCGATCTCCTTGGCGATCGTCACGCCGTCGTTGCACACGAGCGGCGCACCCCACTTCTTCTGGATCAGCACCGACTTGGATTTCGGCCCGAGCGTGACGCGCACCGCGTCGGCCAGCAGGCCGCAGCCGCGCAGCAATTTCTCCCGAGCCACGGAGCGGAAAAGAACCTGTTTGTGGGACATGGCAGAACGGCTCCAGCATTCCATTCCAGGAGCGCCGGAACGACCGGCGCCGTCTGCTCTTAACAGCACAAGCGGCGCCCGCCACTTTGACCCTCGTCAATGTTGGCGCAGGACGCGGGATTATGAGGAACAGTACGCGCCCAACGCCCCGGGCGGGGCTCGATCGATACGGTGGCCGTGCAGCCGGCAGCCTGACTGGAGGAGCCCCCGGACCCGCGGGGTGAGTGCCATGGAGGACATGTTCGCGTTCGCCGATGCGATCGGCCCCGAGAAGATCATCCATATCCATGAGCCGCGCATCGGGCTCAAGGCCATCGTGGTGGTCGACAACACCGCCGCCGGCCCCGCGATCGGCGGCACCCGCATGGCGCCCGACGTCGGCGTCGCCGAGTGCTTCCGCCTGGCGCGGGCGATGACCTTCAAGAATGCCGCGGCCGGCCTGCCTCACGGCGGCGCCAAGTCGGTGATCTTCGCCGATCCGCTGATGCCGCCGGAGCGCAAGGAGCGGTGCGTGCGCGCCTTCGCCGCCGCCATTCGCAACATCAGCGAGTACGTGCCCGGCCCGGACATGGGCACCGACGAGACGGCCATGGCCTGGATCAGGGACGAGATGGGCCGCGCCGTCGGCCTGCCGCGCGTGCTCGGGGGCATTCCGCTCGACGAGATCGGGGCAACCGGGTTCGGCCTAGCCGTGGCGGCCGAGGTCGCCCAGGAATTCTCGAATGTCAAACTCGGTGGCGCCCGGGTCGTGGTGCAGGGGTTCGGCGCCGTCGGCCGGCACGCTGCACGGTTCCTGGCGCAGAAGGGTGCGATCCTGGTGGCGGCGTCCGACAGCAAGGGCACCATCGCCGATCCCGACGGCCTGGACGTGGGGCGCCTGGCGGCGCTGAAGGACGACGGGCGAAGCGTGGTCGACTACGCCGGCGGACGGCGCCTCGCTGTCGCCGACGTGATCGGCGTCGATTGCGACATCTGGATCCCCGCCGCCCGGCCGGACGTCATCCACGAGTCCAACGTCGATGCTCTGAGAGCGCGGCTGGTGCTGCAGGGCGCCAACATCCCCGCCACGGCGGCGGCCGAGCAGCGGCTGCACGAGCGCGGCATCCTCTCCATCCCCGACTTCATCGCCAACGCCGGCGGGGTCATCGCCGCAGCCGTCGAATACCATGGCGGCACGGAAAAGATTGCGTTCGACACCATCAGCGAGAAAATAGCCGCCAACACCCGTGCCGTCCTGGAGGGTGCGGCGGCCAGGCGGATCCCGCCGCGGGCCGCAGCCGTGGCCCTCGCCCGCACCCGCGTCGAGACGGCAATGGGGCTGCGACGGCACCAGGCCTGAGCCAGCGGGAGGTCGCGACCCATGGCAGACCCGTCAGGCGATCCGCTCCACGTGATTGCCCGTTTCGAGGTGCGGCGGCGGCAATACCTGGCAGCCGACGGCACGGTGACGGCACCGCTGCCGGCATTTGCCGCGGATGCGGCCACGCTGATCGCGATGTATCGAGCCATGGCGCTGACGCGCGCCTTCGACGTCAAGGCGGTGTCGCTGCAGCGCACCGGGCGTCTCGGCACCTATGCGGTCTCGCTCGGACAGGAGGCGGTATCGATCGGCGTCGCCGGCGCCATGCGCGCGGAGGACGTGCTGCTGCCGTCCTACCGCGACAACGGCACCCTCATCTGGCGCGGCGTCAAGATGGAGGAGATCCTGCTCTACTGGGGCGGCGACGAACGCGGCAACCTCTCGTCGGGGCCGGCGCACGACTTCCCCTTCTGCGTTCCGGTCGGCTCCCAGGCCCCGCACGCGGCGGGCGTCGCCTATGCCCTCAAGCTGCGCAAATCGCCGGCCGTTGCCGTCTGCCTCATCGGCGACGGTGCCACCTCCAAGGGCGACGTGTACGAGGCCATGAACTTCGCCGGCGTGCACAGGCTCCCCGTGGTGTTCGTGGTCAACAACAACCGGTGGGCGATCTCGGTGCCGCTCGAGTTGCAGACCGCGGCCCAGACGCTGGCGCAGAAGGCCATCGCCGCCGGCTTCGCGGGCGAGCAGGTCGACGGCAACGACGCCATTGCCGTGCGCGCGGCTGCCGAGGAGGCCATCGCTGCCGCGCGCAGCGGCCAAGGACCGCGCCTGATCGAGGCCCTCACCTATCGGCTCGGCGACCACACCACGGCCGACGACGCCTCGCGCTATCGCTCGCCCGCGGAGGTGCAGGCGCACTGGAAGGAGGAGCCGATCGCACGCCTGCGCGCCCATCTCGTCGGCCGCCAGGCGTGGGGCAAGTCCGACGAGGAGAAGCTCGCCGCCGAGTGCCAGCAGCGCGTGGATGCCGCGGTCGAGCGCTACCTGGCGGTGCCTGCCCGCTCGCCCGACAGCATGTTCGACCACCTGTACGCCCGGCTGCCGGCCGTCTACGCCGCACAGCGCGACGAGCTCGAGGGTGACCCGCATGCCTGAGGTGACACTCGTCGAAGCCGTGAACATGGCGCTGGCGCGCGCCATGGCGGAGGACCCCGACGTCGTCGTCCTGGGCGAGGACGTGGGCGTCAACGGCGGCGTCTTCCGCGCCACCGTCGGCCTGCAGAAGCGCTTCGGTCCCGAGCGGGTGATCGACACGCCGCTCGCCGAGCTGCTCATCAGCGGGCTGTGCGTCGGCATGGCGGCACAGGGGCTCAAGCCCGTGGGCGAGATCCAGTTCATGGGCTTCGTCTACCCCTGCATCGATCAGCTGGTGAACCATGCCTCGCGGCTGCGCAACCGCACCCGCGGGCGCCTCACCTGCCCGATGGTGCTGCGCACGCCGTGCGGAGCCGGGATCAGAGCGCCCGAGCATCATTCGGAGAGCACCGAGGCGATGCTCGCTCACATTCCGGGGCTGCGGGTGGTCGTCCCCTCCTCGCCGGAGCGCGCCTACGGTCTGCTGCTGGCGGCGATCCGCGATCCCGATCCCGTGGTGTTCCTGGAGCCCACGCGCCTTTACCGCTCGGGCAAGAGTGAGGTCGAGGACAACGGCGAGGCGCTGCCGCTCGACGTGGCCTTCGTCCTGCGCGAAGGCCGCGACGTGACGCTCGTCGCCTGGGGAGCGATCCTCAAGGAGGTGCTGGCGGCCGCCGAGGAGCTGGCGGCCGACGGCATCAGTGCCGAGGTGATCGATCTCGCCACCCTCAAGCCCTACGACGAGGACACCATCCTGGGCTCGGTGGCCAAGACCGGCCGCTGCGTCATCGTCCACGAGGCGGCGCGCACCGGCGGGTTCGGCGGCGAGATCGCGGCGCTGATCGCCGAGCGGGGGCTCACCAGCCTTCTTGCCCCCATCGTGCGCGTGGCCGGCTATGATACGGTCGTGCCTCTGCCGCGGCTCGAGCAGAGCTACATGCCCTCCGTTGCCCGCATCGTCGAGGCGGCCCGCCGCGTCTGCCGCTTCAGCTGAAGTCGACCGGAGATGGTCATGCGCCAGTTCCTGCTGCCCGATCTGGGAGAGGGGCTCGAGGAAGCCGAGATCGTCGCCTGGCACGTCACGGA
>DASRDL010000605.1:0-2272 GCA_035652635.1 Hyphomicrobiaceae bacterium
GGACATCTTCGGCTACACCGCCGAGCGCAAGCTCGAGCGGCAGATGATCGCCGACTACGAGCGCCTGCTCGAGGAGATCGCAACGCGCCTGTCGCCCGCCACCCATGCCACCGCCGTGGCGCTCGCCTCCCTGCCGCTCGATATCAAGGGCTTCGGCCACGTCAAGCAGCGCCACTACAAGATCGCCAAGAACCGCGAGACGGCGCTGCTGGCCGAGCTGCGCAACCCCTCACCCGGCGCGCTGAAGGCGGCGGAGTAGGGCCGCGTCGGGATCGAGGCGTTGTCATGCCGGCCGAGGGCGCGAGCCCGAGAGCGGCACGCAGGGTCATATGCGCACCCGTGCCGCAATGTTTTTCCGGATCCCGGATACTTCGCTTCGCGAAATTCCGGGATGACAGTTGACGACGACGCCTACCCGAATGTCCGCACGTCCACGAAGTGCCCCGCTATCGCGGCAGCCGCCGCCATCTGCGGCGAGACGAGGTGCGTGCGGCCGCGGTAGCCCTGGCGGCCCTCGAAGTTGCGGTTGGAGGTGGAGGCGCAGCGCTGGCCGGGCTTGAGCTGGTCGGGGTTCATGCCGAGGCACATGGAGCAGCCGGCCTCGCGCCACTCGAAGCCGGCGTCGAGGAAGATCTTGTCGAGACCCTCGGCTTCGGCCTGGCTCTTCACGAGGCCCGAGCCCGGCACGATCATGGCGTAGGCGAGCCGGCTCGACACCTTCTTGCCCTTCACCACCTTGGCGGCGTTGCGCAGGTCCTCGATGCGGCCGTTGGTGCACGAGCCGATGAACACCACGTCGAGCGGGATGTCGACGATCTTCGTGCCCGGGGTGAGCCCCATGTACTCGAGGGCGCGCGCCATCTTGGCGCGGCGGCTCTCGTCGGCCACCTTGGCCGGGTCGGGCACCGCCCCCTCGATGGAGGCGACCTCTTCCGGCGATGTGCCCCACGTCACGATCGGCGGCAGGCGCGACGCGTCGAGCTTCACCTCGCGGTCGAAATGCGCGCCGTCGTCGGTGCGCAGCGTCTCCCAGTATTTCATGGCCGCGTCCCAGGCCGCGCCCTTCGGTGCCTTCGGCCGGTCCTTCAGGTAGGCATAGGTCTTGTCGTCTGGTGCGACCATGCCGGCGCGGGCGCCGCCCTCGATCGACATGTTGCACACCGTCATGCGCCCTTCCATGGACAGCGCCCGGATGGCCTCGCCGGCGTACTCGATGACGTGGCCGGTGCCGCCGGCGGTGCCGATTTCGCCGATGATCGACAGGATGATGTCCTTGGCGGTGACGCCGTCGGGCAGCTTGCCGTCGACGGTGACGCGCATGTTGCGCGCCTTCCTCTGCGTCAGCGTCTGGGTGGCGAGCACGTGCTCCACCTCCGACGTGCCGATGCCGTGCGCCAGCGCGCCGAAGGCGCCGTGCGTGGAGGTGTGGCTGTCGCCGCAGACGATGGTGGTGCCGGGCAGCGTGAAGCCCTGCTCCGGCCCGATCACGTGCACGATGCCCTGGCGGCGATCGCGCTCGTCGTAGTACTCGATGCCGAACTCGGCGGCATTGCGCGCCAGGGTCTCGACCTGGATGCGGCTCTCCTCGTCCTTGATCACCTGGAAGCGGTCGGAGGAGGTGGCGATGTTGTGGTCGACCACGGCCAGCGTCTTCTCCGGTGCGCGCACCTTGCGTCCCGCCAGGCGCAACCCCTCGAAGGCCTGCGGGCTCGTCACCTCGTGCACGAGATGGCGGTCGATGTAGAGGATGCAGGTGCCGTCGGGCTGGCGGGAGACGACATGGTCCTCGAAGATCTTGTCGTAAAGGGTCTGGGGCGCAGAGCTGGCCATTTGCGGTCGGTCCTCAGGGGGTATTCGAGCGTTAGATAGCGTGCGCGCAGGGCCCCCGCAACTTCGCCGGCGGGAGCCTGCCGCGCCGGCTCTTCAGGCGGCGGCCTCGGCGATCACGCGCAGGGCCTCGATGCTGGCGCCGCCCAGCAGCATGGTGCCGATGCTGTTGTCCTTCGCTCCCGCCTTCCAGGCCTGGATGCGGTCTTTGATGCGCTCCGGGGGGCCGACGAGCGCCGTCTCGTCGATGAGGGCGTCCGGGACGGCAGCGGCGGCCTCGCCCTTGCGCCCGCCCAGGAACGCATCCTGGATCTTCACGGCGGCTTCCTCGTAGCCCAGGCGCTTCACGTAGTCGTTGTAGAAGTTCTTGGTGCGCGCGCCCATGCCGCCGATGTAGAGCGCCATTTCCGGCTTCAGCGCGTCGCGGCAGGCCTGCAGGTCCTTG
>DASRDL010000606.1:0-3633 GCA_035652635.1 Hyphomicrobiaceae bacterium
CACGACCCACCCTAGCACAATCGGCGGCTTGCGCCATCAATGCGCTCGCGCGCTGCCGGGGACCACCTCGCCGGCCAGACTATTCGGTCCGGCCGACACGATTGTGACATCGACGAGCCGCCCGAGAAGCGAGGAATCCGCTTTCGCATGAACGGCTTGCAGGTAGGGCGAGCGACCTATGAGCTGGCCCGGATGCCTGCCCGCCCGCTCGAACAGCACCGGCATCACCTTGCCGACGCAACCTGAATTGAACCCTGTTTGCTGACGGTCGAGCAGGTCCTGCAGCCGGTGCAGGCGCTCGATCTTGACCGCCTCGGCGACCTGGCCGGGAAGGCCCGCACCCGGTGTTCCCGGCCGGGGGCTGTACTTGAACGAGAACGCCTGGGCGAAGCCCACGCGCTCCACCATCTCGAGCGTGGCCGCGAAGTCGGCCTCGGTCTCGCCGGGAAAGCCGACGATGACGTCGGTGGACAGCGCCAGGTCGGACCGCGCGGCGCGGATGCGCTCGACCAGGGCCAGATAGTCGGCGGCCGTGTGCCTGCGGTTCATGGCGGCCAGCACGCGGTCCGAGCCTGCCTGGAAGGGCAGGTGCAGGTAGGGCATGAGCTTGGGGATATCGCGGTGGGCGGTGATCAGATCCGGACCCATGTCGCGCGGGTGACTGGTGGTGTAGCGCAGCCGCTCGATGCCCGGGATGGCGGCAAGCCTGTCGAGGAGGCGGGCGAGCGACCACGGGCGGCCGTCGGGCCCCTCGCCGTGGTAGGCGTTGACGTTCTGCCCGAGCAGGGTGAGCTCGCATACGCCCTGACCGGCGAGGCGACGGGCCTCCGTCTCGATCTCGGCGACGGAGCGTGAATACTCGGCTCCGCGCGTGTAGGGCACGATGCAGAAGGTGCAGAACTTGTCGCACCCCTCCTGCACGGTGAGGAAGGCCGTGACCGACTTCGGCCGCGCCCGCTCCGGCAGGCTTGCGAACTTCGCCTGCTGCGGAAACCCGGTCTCGACGATCTGCCGCGCCCCCGACCTGGCGCGGGCGAGGAGCTCACCCAGCCGGTGATAGCTCTGCGGGCCGACCACCACGTCGACCACGGGCGCCCGCCGCGTGATCTCGGCGCCCTCCGCCTGGGCGACGCAGCCGGCCACCGCAACGATCGTCGCCTTGCCTTCGGCGCTGCGGGCAGCCTTCACCTCGCGGATGCGGCCGAGGTCGGAGTAGACCTTTTCCACGGCCTTCTCGCGGATGTGGCAGGTGTTGAGGAGGACGACGTCGGCGTCCTCCATCGCGTGCGTCGCGCTCAGGCCCTCGGCGTCCATCAACTCCAGAATGCGCTCGGAGTCGTAGACGTTCATCTGGCAGCCGAAGGTCTTGACGAAAATTTTGGCGCGGTGCGGCATGGCTGCGGGTTATAGGCGAGCTGAAACGACGCGGCAACGCGGGCCCGCCCTCACAGCGCGAGCGCCAGCATGAGCGCGTCCTCCGGCCGGGCGCCCGCTCGCACATAATAGCCCTTGCGCCGGCCGATCTCGGCAAAGCCGATCCTCTCGTAGAGGGCGACGGCGGTCGGATTGCTCTCCGCCACCTCGAGGAACAGCCGCCGCGCCTCGGCTTTCCTGGCGGTCCGGACCATGGCCTCGACCAGCTTGCGGCCGATGCCGTGGCGCTGATGCTCTTTGCGCACGCCGAGGCTCAGGATCTCGGCCTCGTCGGCGGCGAGCTGGCCCATGATGAAGCCCGCCGTCTGCAGCGGCTGCCCAAGCCGCGCCAGAAAGGAGATCGAGCCGGGATGGCGCAGCAGGTTGGTGACGCTGCCCTCGTCCCAGGACTGCTCGAACAGGTCCTTGTGCAGTTCGGCCAGCTGGGCGGCGTGCTCCGGCCCCGCCCACAGGATGCTGACGTGGCGATAATCGAGCGCGCCGGTCACGGGGCCGCTCCGGTCAGCAGGCCGCCGGCCTGCGGTTTGACGTCGGGCTCGCGCACGTAGAGTGGCCGCAGGGCGTCAACGGGGGCGAGGTCCGCGGCCAGGACGGCGAGAGCCTGCGCATCGGGCTCGAGGTCGGGGAGCGCCGCCTCGGCAGCCCCACCCGCAGCCTTGACGGCAGCCGCGACCGCGTCTGCTCCCGAGCCGACCACGATGGCCGGTCGCGAGCCGATCGCCGCAGCGGCATCCCGCGGTGTCGCCACCAGCGGCTCCCCCAGCGCGCGCCCCGTCCCATCGAAGAGCTGGAGAAAGGCCATGTCGCGCCGTGCATCGGCTGCGACCGCGAGCACGCGCTCGCCGCGCGCTGCCCCGATCAGGTCGAGGGCCTGGCGGGCCATCACGGCGAGGCTCGTGGCCCCGACGACCGGCACGCCACAGGCCAGCGCCAGCCCTCGCGCCGCGGCAACGCCGGTCCGCACGCCGGTGAAGCTCCCAGGTCCAACGGTTGCCGCGATGCGGTGCAGATCGCAGAAGCCCAGGCCGGCCTGCTGCATCACGTCCGCCAGCATCGGCATCAGCCGCTCGGCATGGCCGCGCTCGCGCCGTTCGAGCGCATGGCGCATCTGCCATCGGCCCGGGGCATCCTGCCAGCGCACGGCAACCGACACCGCGCCGAAGCAGGCATCGAGCGCCAGCACGTTGCGGCTTGCGACGTGCGCGGAGGAGTCTCGCCTGTACACCTAGAGGATCTTTGCCATCTCGTCGAAGCTGAAGCGGCCCTGGCGCGGCCGCAACCCGGCCGGGTCGCCGTAGCCGATGTTGCAGAGGAAGTTCGACTTGTAGTCCGTGCCGGCGAAGAACTCCTTGTCGACGCCGGCGTTGTCGAAGCCCGACATGGGGCCGACGTCGAGGCCGAGGGCGCGCGCCGCCATGATGAAGTAGCCGCCCTGCAGCGAGCCGTTGCGCAGGGCCGGCACCAGCGCCCGCTCCGGGTCCTCGTAGCCGTAGCCGGTGAGCTTGTTCTGGCCCGCCGGCGGATGGTCGCAGAACTTCAGATCGTAGGCGATGATGGCGGTAGCGGGCGCAGCCATGGTCTTGTCGACGTTGCCGGAGCTCAGCAGAGGCTTGAGCCTTTCCTTGGCTGCCTTCGATTTCACGAAGACGACGCGGGCCGGCAGCGAGTTGAACGCCGTGGGCCCCATCTTCATGAGGTCGACGAGCTCGACGAGCAGGCTGTCGGGCACGTCCCTGGGTTGCCAGGCCCGGTTGGTGCGTGCCTCGAGAAAGAGCCGGTTGAGGGCAGCCTGGTCCAGTCGCATGCTCGTTCTTCCCGTCCCGTGCGCCAGAATGCGGGCAATATCCATACCGAAAACCCCGCCCGTTGCCGAGCGGGGCCGGAAAAATTCTGCAGCCGGACGCTGGGCGTCAGACGGGCCGCACTTCCTGAACGTCGGGGCAGAAGTGCCGCAGCAGGTTCTCGATCCCGTGGCGCAGGGTGGCCGTCGAGCTCGGGCAGCCGGAACAGGCGCCGCGCATGTGCAGGAACACTACCCCGTCCTTGAAGCCGCGGAAGACGATGTCGCCGCCGTCGTTGGCGACCGCCGGCCGCACGCGCGTGTCGAGCAGCTCCTTGATGGTCTTGACCGTGTCCTCGTCCTTCGGGTCGTAGCTCTCGAGCGCCGCCTGCTCGGCGGAGTCGTCCTCACCGTCGATG
>DASRDL010000607.1:0-12275 GCA_035652635.1 Hyphomicrobiaceae bacterium
CGAGATGTTGCCGGCGATGGTGCCGCGGTTCTGGATCTGCACGCCGCCCACCTCGCGTGCCGCGAGCTTCAGTCCATCGAACACGGGCGGCAGCCGCGCCTCCATGAGCTCGCTCCAGGTCGTGAGCGCGCCGATGCGCCAATGATCGCGCCGCTCCTCGATGCCGCGCAGCTCGCCGAGCCCCGAGATGTCGACGATGTCGGCCCGGCGCCTGTCGCCCCAGCCGGCACGCGCCGCCTGGGCCGGGTAAATGTCGGTGCCGCCGGCCAGCACCGTCACCGGCCCCGCGGCGCGCAATGCCAACGCCTCGGCGAGCGTTGCCGGCCTGTGATAGGCGGCGCTCATCGCACGCCTCTCCTCGTCATCCCGGAATTGCGCGCGGCGAAACATCCAGGACCCCCGCTTCGGATTGCGCGGCGCGCGCTGGATTCCGGGTCCCGACCCTGCGCTCGGCCCGTCGGCCTCGCACGGCCGGGAGGACACGTTGCGGTCTGGAGCGCTTCCTTCATTGTGCGCTCCGCCGCAGGGCAGCCGTTGCCGCCGCATCCACAGCGCCGCCGGCTGTGAGCGCCACACCGAACAGGCAGCGCGCCTCCTCGGCCGTGTAGTAGCCGCGGGCGACATCGCGGGCGACGAGCGCGGGATCGCGCGCGAACGCATCGCCGTAGCCGCCGCCGCCCGGCGTCATCACCTCGACGCGGTCGCCGGCCTGGAGCGGGATGTCCTGGTCCTTGGACAGATGCTCCGGGATCAGCACTTCGCCGCGGCGGTGCACGCGCACCACGTTGGGCGCCCCTTCGGCGCCGCCCTGCACGCCCGGCGGACCGAAGCGGCCGTGGTCCATCACGAACGAGGCCTTGGCCTCGCCGCGCAGCAGCTCCACCTCGTAGTGCACGCCGAAGCCGCCGCGCCTGAGCCCGGCTCCGCCCGAGCCCTCGCGCAACGCGAAGCGGCGGAACAGCACGGGATAGTACTGCTCCAGCACCTCCACCGGCTGGCTCTTGGAGATGCCGATGGTGGAGCAGCCGTTGGTGAGCCCGTCGGTTTGGGCATTGCCGCCGTAGCCGCCGCCGGAGATCTGGTACATCACGTAGCCGGCGCCCTTGGCGGGATCGATGCCGCCGAGCGCGAAGTTGCCCGAGGACCCGGCCGGCGCCGCCGTCACCCGCTCCGGGATCGCCTGCACCAGCGCCAGGAACACGGCCTCGGCGATGCGCTGCGAGACCTCCGCGGCACAACCCGACACGGGGCGCGGATAGCGCGCATCGAGAAACGTGCCTTCGGGCCGCCTGACGACGAGCGGCTCGAACGCCCCGCAGTTGAGCGGCGTGTCCGGGAAGATGTGGCGCATGGCGAGGTAGACGGCCGAGTAGGTGGTCGCCACCACCGAGTTCATCGGCCCGCGGCAGGGCGGGGAGGAGCCGGCGAAGTCGAAGGTGAGGGTCTCGCCGGCCTTGGTGACGGCGAGCGCGATCTTCAACGGCTCGTTCACCACGCCGTCGGAGTCCACGAACGCCTCCGAGCGGTAGACACCGTCGGGAATGGCGGCGATGTGGGCGCGCATGAGCTGCGCCGCGCGGCGGCGGATCTCGGCCGCCGCCTCGGCCACCACGTCGCGGCCGTAGCGGTCCATCAGCTCGGTGAGGCGCCTCTCCCCCACCTTCAGCGCCGCCGCCTGGGCCCTGATGTCGCCGATGCGCTGCTCGGCAATGCGCATGTTGGAGTTGAGGATGGCGAAGATCTCGGCATCCATCGCCCCCTTCTTGAAGAGCTTCACGGGCGGCAGCCGCAGCCCCTCCTGCTCCACCTCGGTGGCCTTGGCCGAGAAGCCGCCGGGCACCATGCCGCCGATGTCGGGCCAGTGACCCGTGTTCTGCAGCCAGCAGAAATGCTCGCCCCGATAGTAGAAGGGCAGCGCGAAGCGCACGTCCATCAGGTGCGTGCCGCCGAGGTAGGGATCGTTGACGATGTAGATGTCGCCGGGCTCCGGCGCGCCGGCCCTGCCTTCGCCGATCAGGCGGATGAGCTCGGCGGCGGAGTGCTGCATGGTGCCGACGAACACCGGCAGGCCCAGCTCGCCCTGGCTCACCAGCAGCCCGGTGTCCCTGTCGTAGATGCCGGAGGAGCGGTCGTCGGCTTCGGCGATGATGGGCGAGAAGGCGGAGCGCGAGAAGGCGATGTCCATCTCGTTGCAGACTTGGCCGAGGGCCGCCTGGATCACGGCCAGCGTGATGGGATCGATGGCAGTCATGGCGCTCATGGAGTTCCCGCCACGGCGATCCTGAGGTTGCCGATGTGGTCGACGGTCGCCACCGCGCCCGGCTCGATGACCGTGGTGGCGTCGATCTGCTGCACGATGGCCGGCCCGCTGATGCGGGCGCCGACCGGCAGCCGGGTGCGCTCGAACACCTGCGCCGTCTGCCAGCGGCCGTCGGCGAACACCTGCCGCTCGGCCGTCACCGCATCGGCCAGGCGGCTCGCGCGTCCGCCGGCATCGATCAGGGCGGCGATGGGAAAGGCCCGCCGCCGCCCGATCACCGAGGTGACGAGGTTGACCAGCACCGCCTTGATCTCCGGCAGCCGCACCTGGAAGCGCGCGTGATAGGCCGCCTCGAACAGCGCCTGCACGGTTTCACGTGGAACATCGGCGCCGGGCAGCGCCACGCGTATCAAGTGCGTCTGGCCGCGGAACTGCATATCGGCGGCATGCAGCACCGTTGTGGAGACGATCTCGCTCTGCTCCTCGGCGTTGATGGCGAGGCCGCGCCGGCGCTGCTCGGTGAGAATGGCGTGCACTTCGGCCATGTCGGCCACGTCGAGGGGGACGTTGAGGGTATTGACGAAGTCCTGGCGCAGGTCGGCGACGAGGCAGCCCAGAGCATTGGTGAGGCCGGGCCGCGCCGGGATCAGCACGTCGGGGATCCCGAGCTCGCGCGCCAGCGCCACCGCGTGCAGCGGCCCGGCGCCGCCGAACGCAAACAGGGTGAAATCGCGCGGGTCGAGACCCCGCGCCAGCGACACCATGCGGATGGCGCCGGCCATGTGCGTGTTCCCGAGGCGGACGACCGCGGCCGCGGCTGCGTCCACGGACAGCCCGAGGGGCCTTGCCAGCTTTTCCGCGAAGACCTCGCGCACCTGCGCCACGCTCACGCGCCGGCCGACTGCCAGCAGGCCGTCGGGATGCAGGCGGCCGAGCACCAAATTGGCATCGGTGATGGTGGGCTCGCTGCCGCCGCGGCCGTAGCAGATCGGCCCGGGCTCCGAGCCGGCCGATTGCGGGCCCACCTGCAGCATGCCGGCGGCGTTGATGGAGGCGATCGAGCCGCCGCCGGCACCCACGCTCCGCACATCCACCATCGGCACGTGAATGGGCAGACCGTACTCGATGGTGATCTCGGACGACACCTGCGGCACGCCGCCGTGCACCAGCGCCACGTCGGTGGACGTGCCGCCCATGTCGTAGGTGATGGCATTGGCAATGCCCGATTGCGCCAGCGTCGCCGCCGCCGCCATCACCCCGGATGCGGGGCCCGACATGATGGTCTTGGCCGCTTCCCGCGCCACCATGCGCGCCGCGACCGTGCCGCCGTTGCCGTTCATGACCAGCAGGTCGCGGCGGAAGCCGCGCGCTTCGAGCTCGCCCTGCAGGCGGCGAACGTAGCGGTCGAGGATGGGCTGGACGGCGGCATTCACGGAAGCCGTGGTGCCGCGCTCGTACTCGCGGAATTCCGACAGCAGCGCGTGGCCGAGCGTGACGTAGTCGTTGGGCCACAGCGAGCGCGCGATCTCGCCGGCGCGCAGCTCGTGCGCGGGGTTGGCGTAGGCGTGCAGGAAATGGATGACCAGGCTTTCGCAACCCATCTCGAGCAGCCTGCGGATGGCGGCCTCGAGCTCGGCCTCGTCGAGCGGAATCACCACCTCGCCGGCGGAGTTCATGCGCTCGGCCACCTCGATGCGCCGCTCGCGCGGGATCAGCGGCTCGAAGCTGCCGGTCATGCCGTAGGGGCGGGGGCGCGTGCGGCGGCCCAGCTCCAGGGTGTCGCGGAAGCCGCGCGTGGTGACGAGCCCCGCCTTCGCCACCTTGCGCTCGAGCACGGCGTTGGTCGTGGTGGTCGTGCCGTGGATGACGAGGTCGAGATCGGCCGGGGACACCCCGGTCTCGGCGATCGCTGCCAGCACGCCGTCGGCCTGGTTGGCGGACGTGGTGAGGATCTTGGCGAGCCTGACGCGGCTCCCCTGGGGGCCCGCCTCATAGAGCAGCAGGTCCGTGAAGGTGCCGCCGACGTCGATGCCAGCCACGCGCCGCATCGCCTCTCCCTGCCCGCAAGGCCCGCGCACGCGGGTCTATGTCGTTAGCATACGAACAATACCGCCAATGTCCAGACCCGGGCGGCCAATCGCATGGTGCCGTCGGCAGGGATCGCGAAGGGGCGGGAGGGAGGCGTTGCCCGGCGGGTCAGCGGCGCAGCGCCTCGCGCTCGACATTGAGCGTGTTGCGCAGGCAGGTGCGCCGCATCGAGCTGGTGTCGAGGCACTGCTGCAGCCGGTCGAGGAAGCGCAGCTGGGCACGGTACGTGCCGGCAAGGCAGGTGCGGTCGTGCCCGCAGTGGCCGCGCTGCTCGCTCCAGTCGGCCTGCCAGTGGCGGATGCCTAGATATTGCCCGAACGACAGCCGGCGTCCCAGGCCCCTGATGCGGCGGTCGATGCGGTCCTCGGCGCGCGCCAATTGCGCATCCTGGCAGATGGCCGCGTCGGTGGGCCGGAGCCGGCGCACATTGCAGTCGAGGGCGGCCGCCGGCGCGATCCACATGAGCGCGGCAGCCAGACCCGCCGCAAGCCTCGCCAGCGCCGCTTTCCGCATCGCTCCCCTGCCTCGACCGGCCGGTTCCATGCCCTCCAGCATAGGCTCGGGCGCCGCCCGACTTCAATCGCGAGATGGCCTCCTCCGGAACTGCGCCGATCCCGTGCACGGGCTGCGGCTGATATTGCGGCCCCCTGACGCAGCCACTATGTTCCGCGCCACCGTCATTGCCCGGCGGCGATGGGGCGTAGCCAAGCGGTAAGGCAGCGGATTTTGATTCCGCCATACGGAGGTTCGATTCCTCCCGCCCCAGCCAATTGTCGCGTGGCAGGGCATCGGCCGCTCGTGGACGGACAGCGCCCGCCGATGTCCCACGGTCAATTGCAGGACGTCAGCGGGCACCGATCAACCAAGACCAGCGGCATCGTGACGGTTCAGGCGTGGTCGTGCCCCAGCTCGACGGTGACGAGCGCGGTATGCTCGGCGGAGGCGTCACCCGCAATGTCGATGAGGCCGAGGCCGAGTCCGCCGACTCCCTGCTCTGCGCCGATCAGCGCGGCGGGAAGGCCGAGATCGACGCCGTGGGAGACGATGCCGCCGGCCGGGATCGAGCCGGCATCGACGCAGCCGCCACCGGCAGCCGTGGCCGCGGTCAGGAGCTGCCCCTGAAGCAACGAGCCCCGGTCACATGGCGCACTGCCGAGCAGGGATGCCAAGGTGCCGTCGCCGAGCAGGGGCTTCAGACCCATCTGCACGTCGATCAGGGCATCGGCGTTGCCGCCGACGCCATCCGCACCGGCAACCGCCGGCCCAATGTCAACGGCGATACCCCCGACCCCGGCCTCACCCTCCGCGCCCGTGGTCAGGCTCACGCTCCCGAGCGCGCCGTCGAGCAGGCCGCCGCTGTCACCCGCATCAAGAACGTTCGCGAGCATCGGCGTCAGCGATCCGAGCAGACCATCGATGATGTTCCCACAGTGGTCACTCGGTGGCAGGTCGGGCGATCCGCCATCGTTCTGGGGTGGGGGCGAGTCAACCGGGGGCGGATCATCGAGTTTCGCGCAGTTGGGAAAGAACTGTCCAGCCGACATAGCGTGCTCTCCTTGCAGACGGTTCGGTACGGCCTCAGGAGCGAGGCCTTGCAACAGCCGACGACACTAGCCATGCGGCCGGCTTCCACACCTGTCGGAAGAGGCAGGTCGGGCCGCGCGCAGCACCGACGCTCGGTTTGAAGAAGCTCCGTTGCCGACGTTGCCGACCCGCGCCCGGCAGCCCGCGGCCGATGCTGCTTAAGGGAAGGTGAAGACAAACCGCGGCAAGCACACGCTCCGCTTAAAGGAAACTCCATCGCCCGGCGTGCACTGTGATCAGGAGGAGCACTCCATGAGCAGCGAACGTCCCGCGCCGGAGGCGTCGGCAAGCGAGCCTGGCGATGCCGGGGCGGGCGCCGACGATATGGGCGCTCTCCCGTCGCTCGCCGCGCTGGCGATCGCGGCCGATCCCGCCCTGCCGAAGCCGTTTGCCGAAGGCGAGCCCCTTCCGGCGGGCGACCTGGACGTTTCCGCCCCGGCGGACGCGCACGCCTACGACGGCCATGTCGCGCTGGCACTCGACCTTTCCGAGCTGCCGGGAATGGAAAGCGTGCTCGACGGCCTGGCGAGCTCCCCCGACCTCTTCGACGTGCCGGCAATCGACATCGCCAACGGATGGGACGACGCGGGACCGGCATAGCACGCAGCACCTGGAGAGCCGGACTGGAACAGCCGATCGATTGGCAAGAGGTGGGAGATGTTCCATGATCGTGGGTCGCGAGGCACATAAGACCGATCGAGCGGGTCGCGGTCGGATTCAGGAGCCGCCGCAGCCGCAGCATCGCCAGGGCGGGCTGTGGAATTTCCTGACCTGGTCCTTCTTCCTCTCGCAGGTGATGGTCGCCGAGGTCTTCCTCGGCGACAAGGCGCGCGCGGCGGAGGCCGATAGCGCGGCACCGGAGGCCGTCGACAACTCCGGCGGCAACGCCGGCGGCGACCTCGCGCTCGATCCCGACCGGGTCCATCCGGCCGACGACGCGACGGCAGCGCCGCCGGCGGCGTCGGGCACACCGACGACCACGGCGCTCCAGTCGCTGGACCAATCCGCGGCTCCCACCATGGGTTTCGGCGCGGATCGCATCGCCGGTAACGGCCACGATGCCGCGTTGGCGCATGCCCCGCACGTGCTGGCGACGGACGCCGAAGCTCCGCCAGCGGAGGCGCCCGGCCATGCCGAGGAGCCGCCCGAGGTGGCGCCTCCGCCCGACACGTCGCCGCCTCCGATCCTGCAGCCTGTGATCGGACCGGACGGCCTCGGCGATGCAGTTGGCGGGCTGGTCACGGCCGCGCTGGAAACGGTCGACAATACGGTCGATGCACTGAGCGGCGTACTCGACCAGGCACTGACCACGGTCGTCGCCCCGGCGACCCAGGTCGTTGCCGAACTGGCCGGCCAGGTGCTGCAGACGGTCGAGGGGGTGACGGATGGCGTCGCGGCCACCGTCGGGAACGTTCTGGAGCCCGTGCAGGAGGTCCTGCAGCCGGTGGCGACGGTGGTCGAGACGGTTGCTGCACCCCTTTCGGGGCTGCTCGACATCCAGGGCCTCGTCGGCTCGCCCGGCGCCATCGTCGTGCCCGAGCTGCCGGTCGTCGGCGCGCTTCATCTCGATGCCCTGTTCGCCGACGGCGCCTACACGCCCTACGGCCTCAACCTCGACGCAGGACCGGCCCTCGCCGGCGCCACGGCCGAGGTCGCCACAACCGCGACGGCGGCTCTCGATGCCGTGCTCGGCGAGGTCGCGGGCGCGCTGCAGGTCGGGCAGGACGACCAACCGGCGCCGTTGCCGGGCCTGCTCGCCAACGTGGTCGATGAGCTCCATCTGCGCGGCGAGGGTCTGGGCTTGCTGTGACCGCCAGGGATGCAGGGGAGGATCGGCCTGGTGGCGGCCGCGCCGGCGACGATGGCGAGGCGGCAGCCGCCGTCGCCCATGCCGGAGCGGGCAATCGGCGCTCGAGGTGGGAGCCGTTGCGCAAGGCCCTCCTCGGCGCCCGCACCCTATGGGCGCAGGTGGCGGCACGCCTGGGTGAGCCTTCGGACCGCCCCGCCTCGGGCCGCACCGCCATGGAGGAGTGGCGCGCGGTGGCGCGGCGGACCTTCGTGACGGTGGGAATGTTCTCGGCGTGCGTCAACCTGCTCATGCTGACGTTGCCGATCTACCTCTTCCAGATCTCCGACCGCGTCCTGACCAGCCGCAGCACCGAGACGCTCGTCATGCTGTCGCTGCTGGCCATCGGCCTCATCGTCGTGCTGGCGCTGCTCGACACGCTGCGCCGCCAGGTGCTGGGCCGGCTCGCCACCCGCATGGAGACGATCCTGGGTGGCCCGGTGTTGGCGAGCATCGTCGCCACGGCGCCGGTCAGCGACGGCGGCAACGTGCAGCCTCTGCGCAGCCTGCACCAGGTGCGCGGCTTCATCGCCAGCCCGACGATGCTGATCCTCTTCGACGCACCGATGGCGCCCCTCTACTTCGCCGTCGTGTTCCTGATTCATCGCGACCTCGGCCTGATCGCGCTCGGCGCCGGCCTGGCCCTCGTGGCCATCGCCGTCGTCAACCAGCGGGCCACCTCGGCGCGGCTGGCGCAGGCCGGCCGGCATGCCTCCATGGCCGATGCCCAGGCCGAAGCGCTGGCGCGCAATGCCCAGGTCATCAACGCCATGGGCATGCTGGACTCCGGCGTGCTGCAGTGGGGACGCGATCAGGCGCGCGCGCTTTCGGTGCAGATCTCCGCCCTCGACCGCAGCTTCTGGATCAGCGGCGTGTCGCGCTTCCTGCGGCTCGTGGCCCAGATCGCCATTCTCGGCTGGGGCGCCTACCTGGCGCTCGACGGCTACCTCACCGGCGGCATGATGATCGCCGCATCGATCATCGCCGGCCGCGCCCTGCAGCCGCTCGAAGGCATGATCGAGGGCTGGCGCAACCTCGTCCACACCCGTGCCGCCTACCAGGCCGTGCGCGCCTGCGTCGAGGCGCTGCACAGCGAGAAGCCGCGCCTGCGCCTGCCGCGCCCGCAGGGGCGCCTCACCGTCGACAAGCTGCTCTACCTGCCGCCCGGCACCAAGGAGACGATCCTCAACGGCGTCAGCTTCGAGCTGCAGCCCGGCGAATCGCTGGCAATCGTCGGGCCGTCCGGCTCGGGCAAATCGACGCTCGCCCGCATCCTGGTGGGCTGCCTGTTCCCGACCGCGGGCAAAGTGCGCCTCGACTCCACCGAGCTGCGCAACTGGGACCGCAACCAGTTCGGCGAGTTCACCGGTTACCTGCCGCAGGAGGTGGAGCTGTTCCCCGGCTCCATCAAGGACAACGTCTGCCGCATGCGCGGCGACCTTCCCGACGACCAGATCTACCGCGCCGCCATGCTGGCCGGCGTGCACGACATGATCTGCCATCTGCCCGCCGGCTACGAGACCGTGTTGGAGCGCAACGGCGCGCCGCTGTCCGGCGGCCAGAAGCAGCGCATCGCGCTCGCCCGCACGTTCTTCGGCGAGCCGTCGATGGTGGTGCTGGACGAGCCCAACTCCAATCTCGACGCTGCCGGCGAGCAGGCCCTCACCGAGGCGATGCTGCGCGCCAGGCGCATGGGCATCACCATCGTGGTCATCACGCAGCGGCCGGCGCTGCTCAACATCGTCGACAAGGTGCTGATCCTGCGCGGCGGTCGCAGCGAGGCGTTCGGACCGCCGCGCGAGGTGCTCCGCCGCCTGCTGCAGCCCGGCCCGACGCAGCCCGTGTCGCAGCCGGCCGTCGCTGCGAACGCCGGCGCGAGCGGTCCGGCAGCGGTTCCCGCCGAATAGACCGAGGACGAGGCCGTGACCGCCCACAGCAGCATGCAGCAGTGGCACCGCCAGGTGCGAGCGGACCTGCGCCTGCCGACGATCATCGGCTGCGCCATCCTGCTCGTGTGCGTCGGCGGGTTCGGCGTGTGGACGGCCATGGCACCGCTCGAAGGGGCGATCGTCGTGTCCGGCTCGTTCGTCGCGGCCGGCCAGAACAAGTACGTCCAGCACCTGGAGGGCGGCATCCTGCGCGAGATGCTCGTCAAGGAAGGCGATCTCGTCGAGAAGGACCAGCCGCTGCTCCGGCTGGACGACACCGCTGCCGGCGCCAAGCTGCGCCGCCTGGTGTTGAGGAAATACCGGCTCGCCGCGACCAAGGCGCGGCTCGAGGCCGAGATCGACGGGCAGTCCGAGCTGCACGTCCCCGAGAGCCTCGAGGAGGAGGCAGGCGACCCGGAGGTATCGGCCATCCTCGAGCGGCAGTCGCGCGAGCTGCGCGCCCGCCGCCTCAAGCAGGCGGCGGAGGAGGAGGTGCTGCGCAAGGAGATTGCCAGCCTGAACGAGAGCATCCACGGCTACCTGTCTCAGCGGCAGTCGACCGACGCGCGCCGCGCGCTGTTCGCCGAGGAGCTGAAGGACAAGCGGGGGCTGCTGGAGCGGCAGCTGGCGCGCAAGACCGAGGTGCTGGCGGTGCAGCGCGCGGAGGCGGGCCTGTCCGGAGAGCTCGGCGAGCTGACGGCGCGCATCGCCGGTGCGAAGGAGCGCATCGCCCGCGCCGAGCAGCAGATCGCCCAGCTGCGCTCCGCCACGCTGCAGAAGGCGATCGAGGAGCTGCGCGCGATCGAGACCGAGCTCGACGACGTCCAGGAGCAGGCCCGCGCCGCGCGCGACGTCGTCGAGCGCATAGAGGTTCGCGCCCCCGTCCGCGGCATCGTCGTCAAGCTGCACCAGCACACGCCGGGCGGCGTGATCGCCGCCGGCGCGGTCATCCTCGAGCTTCTGCCCGTCAACGACGAGCTCATCATCGAGGCGCGCCTGAACCCCAGCGAGATCTGGCACGTCAGGGAGGGCCAGCGCGCGCTCGTCAAGCTCACGGCCCTGAACCAGCGCACCACCCCCATGGTCGAAGGACGGGTAATCTACCTGTCTGCCGATACCCTGGCCGCCCAGCTCGCCGCGCCCGCGCCGGGGCGCGAGGCGCAGCCGCAGCGCCCGTTCTACGTGGTGAGGGTGCGCATCGACGCCCGGAGCATCGAGCGCCAGGTCGCGAATTTCCGCCCCACGCCCGGCATGCCGGCCGACGTCTTCATCAGGACGGGCGAGCGCACCTTCTTCGACTACCTGATGCGGCCGGTGCTCGACAGCCTGTCGAAGGCCTTCCGCGAGCACTGAGCCGGCGCGGGAGGTCGCGCCTCAGATCAGCTGCTGCGACACCGCCTTGGCCACCGCCTGCGTGGTGGTCGTGCAATCGAGCTTCTCGCGTGCGGCATTGAGGTGGAAGCGCACGGTCCGCTCGCTGATGCCGAGGATGACGCTGGCCTCCCAGGCCGTCTTGCCGGCCGCCATCCACTTCAGGCAGTCGAGCTCCCTCGCCGAGATCAGCATCTGCTTGGCAGCATCGTGGCCGTAGATGCGCAGGATGTGCTGGTGGAAGTAGTTGCCCAGCACCTCGAGCTCGCGCAGCAGCGCCGCCTTGCGGCCGCCCCAGCCTTCCTCCCCCGGAGCCACCGCGACCGCCACGCAGACGAGGCCCTTCTCGCCGGCAATGCCGCGCACGGGAAGCGACAGCAGGCGCTGTCGTCCGGGCGGCGGGCCGGCGAGATCCAGGAGTGCCGTGGCCTCGGGCGTCTCGGCAAGCTCGCTCCAGTCGAGCTGCTGGCGCAAGGCGAGCCCCAAGCCGCCGAGGTGGGCGGGAGCGACCGCATCCTTGGTGGCGCACTGCTTCATGCCGGCGTCGGAGTAGACGCACTGCACGAAGCCTCTGCGCGGAACGCCGAGCGGAATATTGAGCCCCAGGTAGGCGACCGCGTCGAGCGGATAGAGCGACTTGGCAACCTTCAGGAAGGCGGTCCCGTCGGGACGCTCCTGAATGCCATGGTCCCTGCCGACCAATTGCTGCAGGAAGCCGTCGAACATCGCGACGCCGCCGCCCTTCGCAGACCCTTCCGCTTCGCCGGAGCATCAAGCAATAGCCGCGATCGGGTGCACGAAGCCTGAATGCGTGCGCGCAAAGTTTCCGCGCAATTTTAAGGTCGAGCGCACGGGAGCGAGGGTGACGGCCGGCACGGGCCATCGACGGGTGGGAAAGCGAGGCCCCGCGGCGAGGGGAGAAGGGGAGGGACACCGCGGGGCCTCGGCAGCGTCAGCTCGACTGTCATCAAGCGGGGACAGAATAGCAGGGTCCGTCCGCGAGCGAGCCTGTCGGATTCGTCAGGTCGACACGGGAGCCGCCGTGTGGGGCAAGACCGCCCTGCTCCGCCCTCAGACCTTCTTGATCTCCTCCCTGGCGGTCTGCACGGCCATGCGCACCTCGTCGGCCGTGAACTCCGAGGTCAGGAAGAACCGCAGCCGGCCGGCGTTGAGCGGCACGCCGGGATAGATGATCAGC
>DASRDL010000608.1:0-3412 GCA_035652635.1 Hyphomicrobiaceae bacterium
GCGAACCCAGGATGCGGTTGGGCAGCGATCCGTGCCCGGTCGAAGGCGCCTGTCCCGCCGCCGCGCGCTTGTCGTCTTTCATGGTCCTCTCCTTCTCCCAAGACCTTGCTGATACCCCGACCAGTCGGGCCGCAGCCCTCGTTTGGCCGGTCAGACCGGTACCCTCTCGAACCGCAACCGGGTGTTGCCGAGCTCGATGACGTCGCCGTCGCTGAGAAGCACGCGCGCCTGCCGCTCGCCGTTGACGCGCATGCCGTTGCCCTCCTTGCCGCTCAGGTCGGTGATGACGAACGCCTCGTCGAAGGTGCGCTCGATCACCGCATGGTAGCCGTGCACCCTGCTGTCGGGCAGGCGGATGTCGTTGTCCTGGTGCCGCCCGATACGGATGAGGCGGCCGGCGAGCGGCACGCTGCCCGCCTCGCCGCCCTCGAGCCTGAGCCAAGCCTCGTGCGGCCAAAGCGGTATGCCGTCGCTCGCTGGCATTTCTGTGGTCGTCTCGGCGCTGGCGGCACGCAGCTGGGCGGCGCGAATCGCCGCTGCCGCGGCCCTGCGGCGGGAGAGGGCGTGCACCAGCCAGGAGGCGAGCGCAAGCGTGGGCAGCACCAGCACCGCGCCGAGCGCGAATGCCAGCGCCGGCGCGCGCGCATGTCCGGCCTCGATCAACGCTCGGGCGCGGCGGACCGTGGCGCTGACAGCCGAGGACCAATCCGCGTGCGTGGGCAACGCCTTGTCGCTTTCGCTGGCCGACTGGTGAGGGGGCGATGCCGCTTGCGCGCCGGGCATTGCGGCACGTCTGGCTGCCGCCGATTCGTCTGCCGCCGGGGCGCTCGTCGCCAGCGTGGGCCCCGCCCAGAGGGCGACTGCGAGCAGCGCGGCCGAAATATGTGCTGGCGGCATTTCCAACTCTTCGAGTAGAAGCCTGCCGGAGCATGACGGCAGGAACATGGCCGCTGGTCTCTGCCCGGGCGCATCCCCCCGATTCGGGGCTGCACCGGCAGGAAAAGCCCTGCAATAGGCCCATTGTTCTGCCACATTATTGCCTGCACTTCATCTTGCTCGGTTCCGGGCCGCGGCCGTCACACCAGGCACGCAGCTGTGGCATAAGGGGAGAGGACTATTGCGGGGACCGTTGCGTCCCAGTGCTCGTACCCCGCTGGCCGTGATGGGAATGGCGATGCAACCCAACCCGGCGCCGACCACGAACCTGCCGGCCCTGCCGGAAGGGACGGAGCTGGTCGGCGACTACCGCATCAAGCGGGTGATGGGCGCCGGCGGCTTCGGCATCACCTACCTGGCCGAGGAGGTGGCGCTCGCCCGCCTCGTGACGATCAAGGAATATTTTCCCGTCGACTATGCCGCCCGCCGCGCCACCTCGGAGGCGGCGCCGCGCTCCAAGGACTGCGCCGACGACTACAAGTGGGGTCTGGAGCGCTTCATCGAGGAGGCGCGCGCGGTTGCCCGCTTCATCCACCCCAACATCGTGCGCGTGCACCGCTACTTCCTCGCCAACAGCACCGGCTACATGGTGCTCGAGTACGAGGACGGCGTGAGCTTCAAGGCCTGGCTCAGGGGCCTCAAGCGCGCCCCGCGTCAGCCCGAGCTCGACAAGATCATCAAGCCCTTGCTCGATGCGCTGGAGCTCGTTCACTCCAGCAACTACCTCCACCGCGACATCGCCCCCGACAATATCCTCATCCGCAAGGACGGCACGCCGGTGCTGATCGACTTCGGCTCGGCGCGCGGCGAGATCGCCTCGCATACCAAGACGGTGAGCGCGCTCGTCAAGCCGGGCTACAGTCCCTACGAGCAGTACGCCACTACCACGCGCCAACAGGGGCCCTGGACCGACATCTACGCGCTCGGGGCCACGCTCTACCATGCGCTGTCCGGCAAGCGCCCGCCGGATGCGCCGTCGCGCATGGTCAACGACGAATACGTGCCGGCGGCCGAGGTGGCCCTGAGCTCCTACCGCGCGCCGTTCCTGGACGCGATCGACAAGGCGCTGCGCCTGGACGTCGGCGAGCGTCCGCAATCGGTGGCGCAATGGCGCGACATGCTGCTGGCGGAGGAGCCCAAACGCAATCGCGGGCGCATCAGTCTCAGCCGCGCTCTGGAGCGACTGCGTACGGGTGAGACCGGATCGGCAACGCCGCCCGGCCCGCCCGGCGGATCGGCTGCCGCGCCGGTCGCCCCTGCTCCCGCCGCGACACCCGCGCCGACCCCTGCGGGGCAACCTGCGGCCGCTGCCGTGCCTGCCAAGGCAGAGACGTCGCAGCGCGGCAAGGTGCTCGACTTCTTCGACGCCTGGAAGAAGCGGCGGCTGGGGGCCGGGACCAAGAAACCCGCCGGACCGGCCGTCCCGGCGGCATCGGCAGCCGCCCCGGAGCCGCAGCCCGTCAACGCGCCCACGGCCGCCCGGGCGAGTGTCGAGACCGCGGGCGCGCCCCGTCCCGCGCCGCGCGTGCTGGCACGCCGGGCGCCGCCGCGTCCGCGCCGGGGGGCAGGGTGGCGCGTGCCGTCCCGCCGCTGGCGCTCCGTGCTCTACAAGCTGGCAATCGGCCTCGGCGTCGCCGGCCTGGCGGTCGCCTACCAGGACAAGCTGCCACGCACGGAGGGACGCGGTGCGGGCGTGGTGACGAGCCAGGCCACGGACCTGTCGCCGGTCGTGCGCATCGACGGGCACAGGGGTGCCGTAAGCGGTCTCGCCGTCGCCAACCAGGGCAGATGGATCGTCTCCACCGGCGTCGACGGCACCCTCAAGGTGTGGAATGCGGCCTCCGGCACGCTGGTGCGCGCGATCGAGCTCGACGACGGCCCGGCCACCGCCGTTGCCGTCGACGACCGGCGCGCGCTGACCGGGCACAAGGGCGGCACCATCGTGCTCTGGGATCTGGAGCGTGCGGAGCGGCTCGCCGTCTTCCGCCACCGGCAGGCGCCCATCTCGAGCCTCGCCTTCACCGGCGATGGCGATCGTTTCGCGGCGGCGAGCCAGACCAACGCAGTGGCCCTGTTCGACATCCGCGTGCCGTCGCAGCCCGCTGCAGTCTTCGAGAGCCAGGAGGGCGGGCAGTTGATCGCTAGCGCCCGACGGTCGGAGCTGCTGGCAACCGCGTCCGGCGAGGACGGCGGCATCAGGCTGTGGCGCACCGACACGCACGGCCTCGCCCGGCATTGGCGCGTCCGCGGCGAGGCATCGAGCTCACTCGAGATGGCCCCCGGCGGCCGCAGGATCGCCAGCGGCAGCGCCGGAGGATCGGTGCGCTTGTGGTCCACCAACTCCTCCCGCCCGCAGCGCTCCTTCAGGGCCCATGACGGTCGGGTCACATCGCTCGCATTTGCGCCCAACGACCGCCTGCTCGCCTCGGCCGGCGAAGACGGCCAGGTGAAGCTGTGGGACCTGCGCAGCGGCCGG
>DASRDL010000609.1:0-2423 GCA_035652635.1 Hyphomicrobiaceae bacterium
GGAGCAGGGCCACGGGCTCACCGAGCCGCTGCTCTACGATTCCCTGGTGCCGATCGCCCAGCCGCTGGTGAAGTGGGCCGTCGAGGTGACGCGGCTCGAAGACCTGCCGCGCATCGTGCGCCGCGCCGCCAAGGTCGCCACCACGCCCCCCACGGGACCCGTGTTCATCTCGCTTCCCGGCGACATCCTCAACGCCGAGGCCGGCATCGATCTCGGCGCCTCCACGCGGGTGGAGACGCGCACGCGGCCGGCCGATGCGGTGCTCGACAGGCTCGCCAGGCGCCTCATCGATGCGCAGCGGCCGGTGATCGTGGTGGGAGACGAGATCGTCAAGAGCGATGCGCTCGCCGCCGCCGCCGCCTTCGCCGAGACGCTGGGCGCGCCCGTCTACCAGCAGACGGTGCCGTGCGGCGCCCACTTCCCCTCCGAGCACCCCTGCTACGTCGGCGGGCTGTCGCGCGACCAGAAGCAGGTACGCGGCGTGCTCTCCAAGTACGACACCCTGATCGTGCTGGGCGCCGACCCGGTGCGCATGTCGGTGTGGAGCGAGGTGGAGCCGCTGCCCGAGCGCATGGCCGTGATCCACATCGGCCTGGTCGACTGGGACATGGGCAAGAACTACCCGGCCGAGATGGCGGTGCGCGCCGACGTGCGCGAGACCCTGGAGGCGCTCACGCCCCTGCTGGCCAAGCTCGGCGGGGAGCACCTGTCGCGGCGGGCGAAGGCGGCGGTGGCGGAGCTCGCCAAGGACAACTGGACGGCACGGCGCGTCCAGCTCGCCGCCCGCATCGAGCCGCGCAAGGCCGCCAAGCCGATCGACGGTGACTGGCTGAGCCTCGAGATCGCCAAGGCCCTGCCGCGCGAGGCCGTCCTCGTCAACGAGGGGCTCACGTCCTCGCGCCACCTCGCCGATCTCGTGCCCTATCGCGACCGCTACGGCTACCATGCTCTTGCCGCCGGCGGCATCGGCTGGGGCCTGGCGGCCACCGTCGGCATCGCTCTCGCCCAGGCGCCGCGCCCGGTTCTGTGCTACTCGGGCGACGGCAGCGCCATGTACACCATCCAGGCGCTGTGGTCGGCGGCGCACATGAAGCTGCCCATCACCTACGTCATCGCCAACAACGGCGGCTATCGCATTCTCAAGCAGCGGCTGCTGGCCTTCCACGGTAACAGCGCGCCCATCGGCATGGACCTGGTCGAGCCCAAGGTCGACTTCGCCGGGCTGGCGCAAGCCATGGGCGTGCCGGCCGAGCGCATCAGCGAGCCCGACGCCGTCGGTCCGGCGCTGCGGCGGGCCCTCGCCACTCCCGGACCGAAGCTGCTCGACGTGATCGTCGACGGCAAGGTGTGACGCCTCAGGTCCGGCGCAGGGTCTTGGCGCGGATCGAGCGCGTGTCGGCGCGCCCGCCGCGGCGTGCCGCCTCCTGCAGGGCGTGGCGGAACTCGTCGCGCTTCTCGTGGATGGAGGCGATGACAGGTCCGGCCGGCAGGCCGAGTCCCACCAGCGCCGCCTCGGAAAGCTGCAGGCTCGCCTCGATGGTCTCCGGCACCGCGTCCGTCACGCCGATGGCGTAGAGATGGCTCGCATGCGTGGCATCGCGGGCGCGCGAGATGATGAGGAGGTCCGGCCGCAGCGCGCGCACGGCTTGCACGATGTCGTCGATGGCGGCCTGGGTGTGGATGGTGACGATCACGGCCGCCGCCTCCATCAGGCCGCAGCTCTTGAGGAACGCGAGGTTGGTGGCGTCGCCGTAGTAGACCCGCCGCCCGCGCCGGCGGTGCTCGGTGACGGCGGCTGGATCGCTGTCGGTGGCGATGAAGGGGAAGCTGTGGCGCTCCAGCATCGAGCACACGATCTGGCCGACACGGCCGTGGCCGACCACGATGGCATGGCCTCTGCCGCCCGCCGGCGGCTTGGCGGCGAGCTCCGGATCGGCCGGCTGGCGGCGCTCCAGATGGTCGGTGATGCGCCGGGCCGCCGACGCCAGCGGCGGGATCAGCACCATGGTGAGCGAGTTCACCGCCAGCATGAAGCTCGCCACCTTGCCGTCGACGACCCCTGCCAGGGTCGCCATGCCCAGGGCTACGAAGGCGAACTCGCCGCCGGGGCCCAGCAATAGCCCGGTCTCGACGGCCGCCGGCAGCGGCACACGGAAGAGGCGGGCGAGGCCGGTGGCGATGGCGGTCTTGATGGCGATGAGCCCGACCACCGACAGGGCGATCCACACCGGCTCGCGGGCGAGCTCGCGCACGTCGATGCCCATGCCGACGGTGAAGAAGAAGATGCCGAGCAGCAGCCCCTTGAACGGCTCGATGGTCGTCTCCACCGCCTTGTGGAACTCGGTCTCGGCCAGCAGCAGGCCGGCGACGAAGGCGCCGAGCGCCATCGACAGTCCCGCCAGCGCCGCCACCATGCCGGTGGC
>DASRDL010000610.1:0-17881 GCA_035652635.1 Hyphomicrobiaceae bacterium
CCTTGTACTTGAGGTCCTGCGGCTGGTGGCCGATGGAGGCGAACGGGAAGATGCGGGTGCGCGCGCCGATGGTGGTGCGGCCGACCACGACGGCATGGCTCTCGAGCACAACGCCGTCGTTCAGCACCACCTCGGCGCCGACGTGGCAGAACGGACCGATATGAACGTCGTCGCCGAGCCGCGCTCCCGCCTCGACGATTGCAGTGGCGTGGACCTCACACCTTGGCATCATCCGGATCCAGGATCATGGCGCTGACCTCGGCCTCGGCCACCACCTGACCGTTCACTTTCGCCTCGCCGTAGAAGCGCCACGCGCGTCCCCGGCTGCGCAGCTTCTTCACATGATAGTGCAGCTGGTCGCCCGGCAGTACCGGCTTGCGGAACTTGGCGCGGTCTATCCCCATGAAATACACGAGCTGGGGCTTGTAGGTGACGTCGAAGTTGCTGACGCACAGGGCGCCCGCCGTCTGCGCCAGCCCCTCGATGATCAGAACGCCCGGCATGATCGGGAACTGGGGGAAGTGCCCCTGGAAGAACGGCTCGTTGATGGTGACGCTCTTGATGCCGATGGCGCTGATGTCGGCGTCCATCTCGATGATCTTGTCGACCAGCAGGAACGGATAGCGATGCGGCAGCAGCTTCATCACGCGCGCGATGTCGGCCGTGCCGAGCTTCTTGGTGGTGGCAGTCTCAGTCATAGTCTTGCCCGCTCCAGCTTGATCTCAGCCCCGCTACCCTACCAGCCCTCGCTACTCGCCGCCGGAGCGCTTTTCCCTTTGCGTTAAGCGCCTGAGAACGGCCAGCTGCCGCCCCCACTCCGTCACCGGAACGGCGGGCGTTCCGCCCATGCGCTCGCCGGGGGCGACATCCTTGGTGGGGTGCGCTGCGCCGGCGATCTGCGCCCCCATGCCGATCGTTATGTGCCCCACCATGCCCGACTGGCCGCCCATCACCACATAGTCCTCGAGCACCGACGAGCCGGCAATGCCGACATGGCCGGCCAGCACGCAGTGCCGTCCGATCACGACGTTGTGCCCGATTTGAACGAGATTATCAATTTTCGTTCCTTGACCGATGATCGTGTCCTTGAGCGCGCCGCGGTCGATGCAGCTGTTGGCGCCGATCTCCACGTCGTCCTGGATGATCACCCGGCCGATCTGGGGGACCTTGAGGTGCCCGCCGGCCCCCATGGCGAAGCCGAACCCGTCCTGGCCGATCCTGACGCCGGCATGCAGGATCACCCGGTCGCCTACGAGTGCATGGGTGACGGTGCTGCCGGGCCCGACAAAGCCGTCGCGTCCGATCGCAACCCGGTAGCCGACGAGCGCGCCGGCGGCGACGATCGTGCCCCGCCCGATCCGGGCCTCCCGGCCGATGACCGCACCGGGCTCCACGCGCACACCCTCCTCCAGGCGCGCCGTGGGATGGATGGGCGGGTCGCCGGCGACCGTCATGGCGGCCTTCGGCAGCATCGCATCGGGATAGAACAGTTGTAGAGCCAGAGCGAAGCCGCGGTAGGGCTGCGCCATCACCAGGGCCGCAACCTGGGGCGGCACGCGGGCGGCATAGGTCGGGGCGACCAGGCAGGCCGAGGCGCGGGTGGTGGCGAGCTGGGGCAGGTACTTGCGGTTGTCGAGGAACGTGACGTCGCCGGCGCCGGCATCGGAGAGGGCCTTCACGTCGCGGATGAGAATGGCGGGGTCCGCGCCGGTCCCGAGCTCGGCGCCGACTTTCTGCGCCAGGGCTTCGAGCCGAACCGGCGCCGCCCTCTCGAAGAACCCCGGATGCTCCATCGAGCCACCACCCGCTGACCCCAACCGGCCGCGCACGCGCTGCCGGCCGCCCGCACACTAACACCCCGGCCCCGGTCTGTCCCGCGGCCGGTCCGCCTAGCTAGAAGCGGGTCGAGGCACCGAAGCGGATGAGCTGATCGCGGTCGTAGTCCTCTTTGATGAGGGGCTTGGCGATGTCGAGGCGCAGCGGCCCCAGCGGCGAGTTCCACAGGATGCCGAACCCGACCGACACGCGCACGGAGCTGGAATCCTGGAGGCAGATGCCGCTGTTCAAAACGCGACCGGTGGTGGGATCAATGTTCAGGGCTTCTCCGCACGAGTTGCCGCCGGGAGAGGCGAACGTCTTCTTCACGCTCGCGCCGGCACCGAACAGCGAGCCCGCGTCGGCGAAGATCGCGCCGCTCATTCCCAAGTCATCCGGAATCAGCGGGAAGGGGAAGCGCACCTCGGCCGTGGTGGCCCAGAAGGTCTGGCCGCCGAGAGCGTCGCCCGTCAGGGTATCGCGCGGGCCATAGCCGGCGCGGTTGAAGCCGCGCAGCGTCTCGCCGCCCTTATAGAAGAGGTCGAGCAGACGCACGTCCTGGCCTCCCCAGCCCTCGATGTGGCCGCCGATGGCGCGCCCGACGAAGGTGATCTTGTCGGTGATGGGATAGTAGAACCGGCCCTCGCCGCTGGTGCGCACGTACTGCACGTCGCCACCCAGGCCGGCGAGCTCGGCACCGACCTGGAAATAGTAGCCACTGGTCGGGTTCTTCGGGTGATTGCGCTTGTCGTAGGCCAGGCTCGTGCCCAGGGCGGAGGTCCAGTACTCGCCTTCCGCCTCCCTGATCGCGCGTGAGGCCGCTGGCTGCACGTCGGAGATCTCGTTGTTGGAGAGCGTGTAGGAGTTGGTGAGCCACAAATTCTCCGACAGCGGGAAGCCGAGCCGCAGCGAGGCGCCGCTGTTGCGGGCGCTGAACTGCTGGTAGGTCGATACCGTCGTGATCTTGTGGAAGACGTCGAAGCCGGCTGCCAGATTGCGGTCGAGGAAGCGCGGCTCGGTGAAGCTCAGATCGATCTGCAGGCGCTCCTGCGAGCCGGCCAGCCGCAGGCGCAGAAACTGCCCGCGACCCATCAGGTTGCGCTCCGAGATGGTGATGTCGCCGATGATGCCCTCGGCCGTGGAGTATCCGGCGCCGAACGACAGCTCGCCGGTCGACTGCTCAACCACCTCCACGTCGAGAACGATGCGATCAGGGGCAGAGCCCGGCCGGCGCTTGATGTCCACCGTCTTGAAGAAGCCCAGCGCCTGCAGGCGCTTCTTGGCCTTGTCGACCATGAACGGGTTGAAGGCATCGCCCTCGGCGAGCCGGAACTCGCGGCGGATGACGTAGTCGCGGGTGCGCGTGTTGCCGATGACGTTGATGCGCTCGATGTAGATGCGCGGACCCTCGTCGATGAGGTAGGTGACGTTGATGAGACGGGCGGCCTGATCGCGCGCGACACGCGGGCGCACGCGGGCAAACGCGAGGCCCTGCTCGGACACGATGAGCGTGAGCTTCTCGACCGATTTGTCCAGCAGCGACTGGTTGAAGACATCGCCGCTGCTGGTGAGCAGCTCGCCGCGCAGCGCGTTGGGCTCGACGCCGGCGACGGCCGCCTCGATCTCGACGTTGCCGAACTTGTAGAGCTCGCCCTCCTCCACCACGAAGGTGATGAAGAAGCCCGAGCCGTCGCGGTCGAGCTCGGCGCCGGCCGAGACGACGCGCGCATCGGCATAGCCGTTCTTGAGGTAGTACTGCCGCAGCAGCTCGCGATCGAGGGACAGGCGATCGGGGTCGTAGAAGTTGGTGCCCTTGATGAAGTCGAACAGGTTGGTCTGCGTGGTGGTGATGATGTCGCGCAGCTGGCTGTCGGAGAAGGCGCGGTTGCCGATGAAGTTGATGGCCTTCACCTTGGTGGCGGCACCCTCGTTGATCTCGAACACCAGGTTCACGCGGTTGTTGTCGAGGTCGATGATCTTGGGCTCGACGGTGGCGGCATAGCGCCCCTGGCGGCGGTAGACGTCGAGGATGCGCTGCACGTCCGCCTGCGCCTTGGCGCGCGTGAAGACGGCGCGCGGCTTGAGCTGGACCTCGGCGGCCAGAGTGTCGCGGTCCGCCTCGCGGTTGCCCTCGAAGGCGACCTGGTTGATGACCGGGTTCTCGACCACCGTGATGAGAACGCCGGCGCCGTCGCGCTCGATGCGAACGTCCGAGAACAGACCGGTGGCGAACAGCGACTTGATGGATTGGTCGATCTTGCCCGGATCGTAGGCGTCGCCGATCGTGAACTTGAGGTAGGAGCGGACCGTCTCCGGCTCCACGCGCCGGTTGCCGGTCACGCGGATGTCGCGGATCACGCCGCCGCTCTGCGCCTGGGCCGTCGGCGCAGTAACGAACACCGGCTCGACGACGGCCGAGATGAGGACCGCCGCCGCGACCAGGATTACGTGCCAGCCCCCCGACTTGCACAACCCGAGATTCGGCATTCTTCCCGTTTGCCTTTCGGTTCGCCGTTAAAGCTGCTGCCCTACCCGTCGGCGTCAGGTGGGCGCTTACGCTGCTTACTGTGCTCGTTCTCCGCTAACCGATCTCCGTGACCGGACGACACTAAAGTTTCCCTCGTCGCCTGGCCCGGACATCCGGCTGCGTCGGGCCAAGTCTGTACCTGCTCACCGGGCGGCGCGGAAGTGGCAATATTGCGCCATTGGTGCCGCAATTCCAGGTGCTTAGCCCGTCCGCCTTATTTCTATCCTATTCCTGTCAGTCGCCGTGCCAGATCCTGCCACGTTACAAAAATGATGAGCATAAGCACGACGGCCAGACCGATGCGGAAGCCGATCTCCTGGGTGCGCTCGCTCAGCGGCTTTCTGCGCACCCCCTCGATCAGATAGAACAGAAGGTGACCGCCATCGAGGAGCGGGATGGGGAACAGGTTGATGAGACCGATGCTCACCGACAGCACTGCCGTGAGGTTGATCAGCGCCCCGATGCCGGCCGTCGCCACTTGGGCCGAAATCTCGGCGATGCCGATCGGCCCGCGCATTTGATCGGGCGACTCGCGCCTCATGATCACGTCACCGAGATAGGAGAGGGTGCGTGTGATGATGAAGAGGGTGTCGCGCACGCCGAGGCCGATCGACTCGATGGGGCCGTACCGCTTGTAGATCCACTCCGGATTGGCATCGCGCTTGATGCCGATCATGCCTTGCCGCACCTTGCCCAGGCGGTCGGAGACCTCGCGTCTGGCCGGCGTCACCTTGAGCGTGACGATCCGGTCGCCACGTTTCACCTCGAAGGTCAGCTCCTGGTCGGGGCTGGTGGAAACGACGCGCTGCATGTCGGCGAAGGTCTCGATCGGCTGGCCGTCGATGGTGAGGATCAGGTCGCCGGGCTGGAAGCCGGCGGCGGCGGCGGGCTCGCCGGGGATCAGCTCGGCGACCCGGGGCGGCGTGCCGTGCACCCCCACCACCGAGTAGTTCACGGCGAAGATCAGGATGGCGAGCAGGAAGTTGGCGATGGGCCCGGCGGCGACGATGGCCGAGCGTGCCGGCAGGCCCTTGGTCTGGAACGCGCCCGCCCGCTCCGCCGGCGAGAGGTTGTCGAGAGCGGCCCTGGACGGGGCGCTGGCGCTGTTCTCGTCATCGAGGAACTTGACGTAGCCGCCGAGCGGCACCCAGGCGAGGCGCCAGCGCGTGCCCTGGCGGTCGTAGAAGCCGAAGATCTCGCGGCCGAAGCCGATGGAGAAGGCCTTTACCTTGACCCCGCACCAGCGGGCCACCAGGAAATGGCCGAACTCGTGGATGAACACGACGATGGCCAGCACGAACAGAAACGGCGCAATGAATGCCACCACGCTCCAGATTCCGCCGAGCCCGTGTTCCAAAATGGCAGTCACCATCAGCCTCCGCTCCCGCCCGACCGCACCATAGCCGCTTCCCCGCTCATGGAGCGGAGAATGCGCGGCCTGTCCCCAGCAAGTTCAGCGCCAAGCGCCGACCCGCCGCATCGGCGGCCAGCACGGCGTCGAGATCGCTCGCTTCGCCCAGCTCGCCTCGACCTTCGGCCATTTCCAGCGTCTGTGCCACAAGTTGGGCGATTTGAAGGAACCCCAGGCGACCGGCCAGGAACGCCTCCACCGCCACTTCGTTGGCAGCGTTGAGGACGGCCGGAGCCGTGCCGCCCTGCTGCATGACCCGGCGCGCCAGCGCCAAGGCCTCGAATCGGCGCTCGTCGGGGCGCTCGAAGCTGATGCTGCCGAGTTCCACGAGATCGATGCGGCGGGTGGGCGTCGTCATCCGGCCGGGCCACGTCAGGCTCAGGGCGATGGGCGTGCGCATATCGGGGCTCGCCATCTGCGCCAGCATCGATCCGTCGCGGTAGGCGACGATGGCATGAATGATGGACTGGGGATGGACCACCACCTCGAGCTGGGCCGGCTCGACCGGGAAGAGGTGATAGGCCTCGATCAGCTCGAGCCCCTTGTTCATCAAGGTGGCGGAGTCGATGGTGATCTTGCGCCCCATCGACCAGTTGGGATGACACAGGGCCTGCTGCGGGGTGGCGTGCGCCAGCTCCTCCAGGCTCCAGGTGCGGAACGGGCCGCCCGAGGCCGTCAGGATGATGCGCTCGATCGCTTCCGGATCGGCGCCGGCGATGGCCTGGAAGGCGCCCGAATGCTCCGAGTCCACCGGCACGAGCTCGGTGCCGGCCCGGCGCACGGCCTCCATGAACACCTCGCCGGCCGTGACCAGGCACTCCTTGTTGGCGAGCGCCACCCGCCGCCCCTGCATGACGGCGGCCATCGTCGGCCGCAGGCCCGCGGCGCCGCTGATGCCGGCCATCACGCAGTCGGCGGGCCGCTCGGCTGCCTCGACCAGGGCCTCGGCGCCGGCCGCCGCCTCGATGCCGCTGCCGGCCAGCCGCTCCTTGAGGGCCTGGTATCGGTCGGGATCGGCGACGACAGCGAGCTGCGCACCGCAGAGAAGCGCACACTCCGCGAGAGCATCGACGTTGCTCTGGGCCGTCAGCGCCACCACCTCGAACATGTCCGGGTTGCGGTTGATGAGATCGAGCGTGCTGGTGCCGACCGAGCCGGTGGCCCCCAGCACGGTGATGCGCTTGCGGCCGGCAGCGGGCCCGGGCCGGACCGGCATCGCCGGCTGGGCCTTCCTCGCCCTGGCAGTCGTTGCAGCCACACCGGCCTCCCGCGACTTCACGACCCGAGCAGCAGCGCCTGCGCCGGGGAATGCACGTTGATGACGAAGCCGGCAAGCGCCACCGCCGCCGCCGCAGCCACCAAGCCGTCGACACGATCCATCACGCCGCCGTGGCCTGGTATCAGGCTGCCCGAGTCCTTGGCACCGAAACGGCGCTTCAGCGCCGATTCGGCAAGGTCGCCCACCTGCGCCACGACCGACAGCAGGGCGCCTGCCGCGGCCAGGTGCAAAGGCGACCCGCCGGGAACGGCGAGCCAGAACATGGCCGCAACGACGGCGGTCGCCACGATCGCCCCGACCGAGCCGGACCAGGTCTTGTTGGGCGAGATGCGCGGCCACAGCTTCGGCCCGCCGACGAGGCGCCCGATGAGGAAGCCTGCGGTGTCCGAAACGATGACGGCGAGAATGACGAAGATGACGGCGTTGAGCCCGAGGACGGGATCGGAGCGCAGCCAGATGAGGGAGATCGCCGGCAGGCCGGCGTAGAAGACGCCGAGCGCGGAATAGAAGCCGTTGCGCCCCAGGCTCAACAGCAGCGCCAGGATGGCGCCGATGGGCAGGGCCAAAAGTCCGAGGCCGACGAAGCCCACGGCCGACAGCACCGTCGCCACGGCGGCGGTGCCGACATGAACGGCCACCACGACGTCGGCCTCCCGCCCGTGCACGAGGCGGCCCCACTCCCAGCTCAGCAGCAGGGTGACGGCCACCACCAGCACGGAGAAGGCGGCCGCGCCCGAGACGGTGAAGAGCGCGGCGACGACGCCCATGACGAGGCCCGACAGCAGCCGCGTGGTGAAGTCTTCGCCCAGCCGCGCCTGCACATCGAGCGATGTCCCGGCGCCGCCTTTCGCCTCGTCGTCTTCGCTCATGCGACCGGGCCTTTCGCGGGTCTAGCTGGTCTGCCCGACGGAGGACTGCTGGCCGACGCCGCCGAAGCGGCGGCTGCGGCCGCGATATTCGTCGATCGCCTTCTCCAGGAGCTCGCGACCGAAGTCGGGCCAGTAGGCGTCCAGGAACACGAACTCGGTGTAGGCCGATTGCCAGAGGAGGAAGTTGGACAGCCGCAGCTCACCGCTGGTGCGGATGAGCAGATCGGGGTCGGGCACACCGTGGGTGTCGAGCTCGGCCTCCAGCGCCTCGGGCGTGATGTCCTTGGGGGCGATCTCGCCCCGCAGCACCCGCTCGGCCAGCCGCCGTGCGGCCTTGGCGATCTCTGCCCGCGAGCCGTAGTTGAACGCAATCTGCAGCCGGAGCGCCGCGTTGTCGGCCGTCAGCGCCACGGCCTCGTCGATGAGGGCGAGCAGATCGCCGTCGACCCGGTCGCGCTCGCCGATGACGCTGATGCGCACGCCGTTGTCGTGCAGGTCGGCGAGATCGCGGCGGATGAAGCGGCGCATCAGTCCCATGAGATCGTCGATCTCGGTGGCCGGCCGCGCCCAGTTCTCGGAGGAGAAGCTGTAGATCGTCAGGTACTGGATGCCGAGCTCCATGGCGGCCCGCACCGTTCGGCGCACGGCCTCCACGCCGACGCGGTGCCCGGCCGAGCGCGGCAGGCCGCGCTGCTCGGCCCAGCGGCCGTTGCCGTCCATGATGATGGCGACATGGCGAGGTACCTGGGCACTCGTGCGCCATGCCGCAGATTGGTTGTGCTTGTTCATGAAGCAAACGTCACGCGGCAATGGACGCGCATCGCCGCCGTGCGCACGCACGGCGGGAAGCGATGGCGGCCGAGGGCATCACCACGGTTTGCTTCATACCTGCTTGATCTCGTTCTCCTTGGCGATCATCAGCTGGTCGATCTCCTTGACCAGCTTGTCGGTCAGCTCCTGAACCTTGGCCGAGTTCTTGCGGTGATCGTCCTCGCTCATGTGGCCGTCCTTGTCGAGCTTCTTGAGCAGCTCCATGCCGTCGCGGCGCACGTTGCGCACGGCCACGCGCGCGTGCTCGGCATATTTGTGCGCCACCTTGACGAGCTCCTGCCGGCGCTCGGCGTTGAGCGGAGGGATCGGCAGGCGGATGAGCGCTCCGTCGGTCACCGGGTTCAGGCCGAGATTGGCCTCGCGGATGGCCTTCTCGACGGCGCCGACCTGGCCTCTGTCCCACACCTGTACCGAGATCGTGCGCGCATCGGGCGTCGAGACCGTGGCCACCTGGTTGATCGGCATGCGCTGGCCGTAGACGTTGACCACGACGGGGTCGAGCAGGTGGACGCTGGCGCGCCCGGTGCGCAGACCGGCGAACTCCTTTTTCAGGGCCTCGATGGCGCCGCGCATCCGGCGCTCGAGCTCGTTGCTGTCGAATTTTCCGGCGGCCATGACACCTTCCTCCGCAACCCGAGGCGCTGCGCGCACTCCCCGCTACCCGGTGTCCCGCGGGGGCCCATCGCACCCGCTCCCCGGGGCTCCATCGTCAGAGCCGCGGCGCCGCCGAACGAGTGTCGTCCGAATGTTCAGCCCGTGATCACCGTGGCGGACGCCTCGCCGCGCAGCACCTTCAAGAGATTACCGGGTTCTTCGATCGAAAACACAATTACCGGAAGATTGTTGTCGCGAGCAAGGGCAATGGCGGCCCCGTCCATCACCTTCAGATCGCGCGCCAGCACCTCCGCGTAGGTCAGCCTGTCGTAGCGCACCGCGTTGGGAACCTTCTTGGGATCGGCGGAGTAGACCCCGTCCACCTGGGTGGCCTTGGCGAGGGCCTCGCAGTTCATCTCGATGGCCCTGAGCGCAGCCGTCGTATCGGTGGTAAAGAAGGGGTTGCCGGTGCCGGCGGCAAAGATGACGGCGCGGTTACAGGACAGGTGATGCAGGGCCTTGGAGCGCACGAACGCCTCGCAGACGGTCGGCATCGGGATCGCCGACATGACGCGGGCCGGCACCCCCAGCTGCTCGAGCGCGTTGTGCAGCGCCAGCGAGTTCATGACGGTGGCCAGCATGCCCATGTAGTCGGCTGTGGCCCGGTCCATGCCCTTGGCCGCGCCGGCCAGCCCGCGGAAGATGTTGCCACCGCCGACGACGACCGCGATTATGGCCCCCGCCGCCATGGCGTCCCTGATGTCGGCTGACAGCCGTTGGACCATCGGCACGTCGATGCCATAGGCGCTCTTGCCCATCAGCGCCTCCCCCGAGAGCTTCAGGAGCAGGCGCCGGTAGCGCAAGCCAGACGTGCCACTCATGCCACCAGCCTTGGACATCGACCAACCGCATTGCCCGCCCGGCGGCGGCGGGCGGGCCGTTCTGCCGATCCTGCGTGACCGGCGATGGAAAAGCTTTTCCCCCGCCGATGCAAGCGGCGGGCCTGCGGGACCCGCGGCCCTCCGACCAGGGGGCGAACGGGCACACTAGCCCGATTCGGCTGGTCCCGATCAGCGTTTGCCCACTGCAGCCGCGACCTCGGCGGCGAAATCGCCGTCTTTCTTGTCGATGCCTTCGCCCAGGGCGTAGCGGGCGAACTTGGCAACCTTGATCGGCGCGCCGGCCGTCTTCTCCGCCGCCTTGAGCACCTGCGCCACGGTCGCCTTGCCGTCGCCGCCGGCGCCGAGGAAGACCTGCTCCATCAGCACCACCTGCTGGTAGAACTCCTTGCGCAGCCGCCCTTCCACCATTTTGGCGGCGATCTCGGGCGACTTGGCCGTGGCCTTGGCCTGCTCGGTGTAGACGGCGCGCTCGCGCTCCACGAGCGCGGGATCGAGATCCTGGGCCGTGACGGCGACCGGCGCCGCCGCGGCGATGTGCATGGCGAGCTGCCGGCCGAAGGCGGCGAGCGCCGCCTTGTCACCCGCGCTCTCGAGCGCCACCACGACGCCGATCTTGCCCAGGCCGTCGGCAACCTTGTTGTGCACGTACTCGGCGACGTGGCCCTTCGCCGCCGACACGGCCACCGTGCGGCGCACGCTCATGTTCTCGCCGATGGTGGCCACCATCTCCTTGACGTGGGCCTCCACTGTCGCCGACGTGCCGGGATAGGTGAGGGCGAGCAGCTTCTGCAGATCGCCGCCGGCCTTCGGTGCCAGGGTGGTGATGTTGCGCACCATGTCCTGGAAGCGCTCGTTGCGGGCGACGAAGTCGGTCTCGGAGTTGACCTCCACCATGGCGCCGACATTGTCGGCGGCGAGCACGCCGATCAGGCCCTCGGCGGCCACGCGTCCGGCCTTGTTGGCGGCCTTCGACAACCCCTTCTTGCGTAGCCAGTCCACGGCCTGCTCGAGGTCGCCCTTGCTCTCGATCAGCGCCGTCTTGCAATCCATCATGCCGGCGCCGGTCTTGTCGCGCAGCTCCTTGACCTGGGTTGCTGAAATGGTGGTCATTGCTTGGTCCTTACATGAGTGGGCGGGGGGCGAGCGGCCTCGAGACGGTGAGTGGCGAGACGGTGAGGTTTCGCGCCGTGCCGCCACGCCTCGACTGGCGTCGCCCCGGCACTCACCGCCTCACGATCTCACCCCATCCTTCAAGCTGCCTCGCCCTCGGCCAGCTGTTTCGCAACCGCGGTCCAGTTGTCGCGGGCGATACGGCCGCGCAGGTTGAGCGTGCGGTCGAGCGCCTCCACGGACTCGGCATCGAGATCGGCGATCTGCCAGTAGTGGAAGACGCCGACATCATTGAGGCGCTGCTCGAGCTTGACGTTGACACCGGGCAGGCGCTTGAGGTCATCCGGCTCGCCGCGGGGCGCGTCGATGCCCTTGAAGGTCGGCTTGTCATCGGCGGGCAGCTCCTCGGCGGGCGGCTTCTCCGAGGCGCCGATATCCACGCCCGCCTGCGCCTGAGCCCGCTCGATGCCGTCGATGGCGGCGCGGGCCACGAGGTCGCAGTACAAGGTGATCGCCCTGCCGGCGTCGTCATTGCCGGGCACGAGGAAGTCGATGCCGTCCGGGTCGCAGTTGGTGTCGACGATGGCCACGATCGGAATGCCGAGCTTCTTGGCTTCGGCGATGGCGATCTGCTCCTTGTTGGTGTCGATGACGAACAGCAGGTCGGGCAGCCCGCCCATCTCCTTGATGCCGCCCAGCGACTTGTTGAGCGAGTCGCGGTCGCGCGTGAGCTGCAGCACCTCTTTCTTGGTGCGGCCGCGCGTGTCCCCCGACAGGAGCTCGTCGAGCTGGCGCAGGCGGCGGATCGACTGTGAAATCGTTTTCCAGTTGGTGAGCGTGCCGCCGAGCCAGCGATGGTTGATGAAGTACTGCGCCGAGCGCTTGGCGGCGTCGGCAATGGCCTCCGAGGCCTGGCGCTTGGTGCCGACGAACAGCACGCGCCCGCCGCCGGCCACCACGTCGCTCACCTTGACCAGGGCCTGGTGCAGCAGCGGCACCGACTGGGCGAGGTCGATGATGTGGATGTTGTTGCGGGCGCCGAAGATGTAGGGCGCCATCTTCGGATTCCAGCGGTGACTCTGATGGCCGAAGTGACAGCCAGCTTCCAGAAGCTGGCGCATGTTGAAGGCGGGAAGCGCCATAAGCGGTCGTCCTTTTCCGGTTGTGCCTCCGCGGGACCCGAAGAAGACAGTCGCCCTGCACGAGGCAGGGCTTGGTCCACCGGAGCGTCGGGCGGGGCTTTCGGTCCGCCCGGCGCAGGTCCCGCGTGTGGGATGGCGCGGTGTGTAATGGCTGCGGGCGGGAATTACAAGGGGTTAGTGGAGCGCGCTTGCCGGCGGAGGGGCCGCGGCGGGCTAACACAGCACCTCAAACGCCCGATCCCGGTTGGGGCCGTAGCGGTCGATGCAGCGAGCACAACCACTTACCGCTGTGCCTGGACGATGATCTCCGGCGGCTCCTTCATCCAGGGATAGCCGGCGCGGCCCATGGCCACGCCCCGGTCGAAGAGCTGGCGCATGTAGCCGCGGTCGAACGGCTTCTTGCGCGGAGCGTCGAAGTCGACCGGGATGGAGGCGAGATTGTAGTCGATGCGGTCGGCCCGCGCCCGGTTGTACATGCGGATGAGATCGCCCACCCCCCGGCTCTTGGTCAGCGTCTCGAGCGAGCGCTCGGCGATGGCCAGCGTCGTCCCCGGCATCGCCTTGTACTCCGGCTCGATCTTGCCGTTGCGGATGATCCACAGCTTGCGGCTGATCTTGCGGCCAATGGCCTTGTCGATCTCGCTGAAGCGGAAGTCGGCGATGGTGAAGAACACCTCCCGCGTCGTGCCGCCGTCGACGTGCATCTCCTGGTAGACCTGTCCGCCGGCCTCGACCTCGATCAGCACCGGCGGGAAGATTCCCGGCAGCGAGGCGGAGGCGAGCAGCACCTTGCAGAAGAGCTGGCGTGCCTGCTCGTCACCCCTCGCGGCAATCTTGCCCATGTCCCAGTACACCGGGCGCTGGGCGTCGAGGTTGGTGGTGCCGACCAGCAGGAAACGGCCCTTGGCCCGCTCCTCCGCCACCGCGCGCAGGAACTTGGCGTCGACGTAGTGATTGATGAGGCTCGCCAGCGGCGCGCTGTCGGCGAGCGCAGTGCCGCCGAACAGCCCGGCGAGGATGTTGGCCTGGTAGATCTGGTCGGCGCTGTAGCTCGTGAAGAGGCCGGCGAGCCTGTCGTCGTACTTGCGGCCGAGAAAGGCGAAAGGGGCAATGAGCGCGCCGGCGCTGATGCCGGTCACGAGGTCGAACTCGGGCCGGTCGCCGTGATCGCTCCAGCCGACGAGCAAACCGGCCCCGAACGCACCGTCATCCGCGCCGCCCGAGATGGCGAGCAGATGCGATTGGGGGGTGGGTCCATTACGGGCCTGATACTTGGCCTTGAGCACGGGCAGCTCGGCCTGCAGCAGGGCGTGGGAGAATTGCGCATCGCCCCACACACGCACATCGGCCAGCCCGGGCACGGTTGCGCCGGAGGAAAGGGCGGCCGGCACCGCCAGCCGGTCGGGCGCCGTTGCGCAGCCGCACAGCGCGAGCGCCAGCGCCAGGCACGCCAAGGCAACACGAGTTGTGATCCGTCCCGCGAGCACGGAGAGAAGGTACCCTCACGCCAAGCTGCGCCCCCGCGCCCCGGCAGCCCATGGTAGGATAGGATTTGCCAGCTTGGCCAGTGCTTTGCGAACAACGCCTGTGCCGATCGCGCCGCCTGCCTACGCCCCGGCATCCTGGCGCCCCGAAGCGGCTGACGTCGCCCGCAGACGGGCCCTCAGAGCCTCGATGATCGGCGCCTGACCCTTGACCAGCCTCTTCTCGGCCTCGGGGAGAGCGAACCAGGCCGCCCGGTCCACCTCGGGAACGTCGACGTAGCGTCCCGACCGCGGCGGCCATTCGAGTGCAAAGGTGTTGCTGACCAGTTTCGCGGGGTCGGCGTCGCCTTCGATGGCCCAGACCTCGACCGTCTTGGCGCTCGACTGGCGAAAGCTGCCGAGCGCAATCGCGTCGGCGTCAGGCCTCAGCGCAAAGCCGGTCTCCTCCGCGAACTCGCGCTTGGCCGCGGCGAATGCGTCCTCGTCATCGGCGATCTCGCCTTTGGGGATGCTCCAGCTCCCCGCGTCCTTCTTGGCCCAGAACGGACCGCCGGGATGCACCAGCAGGACTTCCATGCCGGCTTCGGCGCGACGATAGAGCAGGATGCCGGCGCTGCGCTTGGGCATTGACGTCAACATCCCCGCGCGCGGTCGGGCTGCGTGGCAAGGATCGGGCACGCGACGCCGGCGGCCGGGCTCGGCGCCAAATCCATACCGACCTCTGGACAATCCCCCGTTTTGTAGCGTACTATCAAACAAGATCGCATTTTTTCTTCGCTTCTAGGGTCTGCGTTTCGTGCCCACAGTGGATATTTCGGCCGAGCTGACGGCGCGCCTGCCGGGGCTCGCTCGGCTGTGGTCGCTTACGAAGGGGCGGCCGGAAGTCGTCATCGCGGTTCTCGACGGTCCGGTCGATGCGGCCGCCGTGGCGCACGCGAGCCTCGAGCCCAGCGGCGTCCTCGAGCATGGCACGCATGTCTGCTCGATCATAGCCGGCTCCAGCGATGCGGTCGTGCCCGGCATAGCGCCCGGGTGCACGGTGGCTTCCATTCCCATCTTCCGCGCCGGAGCGGAAGGCGCCCAGCCCATCTGCACGCAGGGCGAGCTGGCAGCCGGCATCCGCAAGGCGCTGGAGAGGGGCGCCAGCATCATCAACATCAGTGCCTCCCAGCAGGCCGACGGCCTGTCGCTGTCGCACGAGCTCAGCGACGCCCTGCAGCAGGCGAGCGCGCGCGACGTGCTGGTGGTGGCCGCCGCCGGCAACCAGGGCTGCGCCTGCGACACCATCCCGGCGTCCGTGCCGGGCGTGCTGGCCGTCGGCGCGCATGGCGAGGACGGCGCGCCCCTCATCAGCAGCAACTGGGGCCCGGGGCACCGACCCCAGGGCGTGCTGGCACCGGGCACCGCCGTTCCGGGCGCGTGCGTCGGCGGGGGCCTCTGCCGTGCCTCGGGCACCAGCTTCGCCGCAGCGACCGTCTCGGGCGTCGCCGGCCTGCTCATGAGCCTCGATGTGGAGCGTGGGCTCGCGCCCAGCGGCAGCCGCATCAGGCGGGCGCTGCTCGACTCCTGCGTGCGCCCCGATGATCCCGAACTGCAGATGGCCTCCACGCATCTTTCAGGGCGGGTCGACGTGTCGCGCGCCCTCGACCTCTTGAGCGTCCCGTCCGCCGCCAGCCCAAGGGAGGAACCTTTGACGACCAGCAGCCTGCCATCGCAAGCCGGGAGCCCCTCCGCCGCGCCCCCAAAGGAGCCCGTCGCCGCGCCTACGGGCCAGGGCAGGGGCATGGAGCCCACCCGAGTGGAGGCGCGCCCCGCCTCCAACGGCCTCACTGCACGCGGCCTCGTCCCGGCCGACTGCGGCTGCGGATGCGGCGGCGCCGGCGGAGAATGCACCTGCGGCGGCGCGAGCAAGAGGCCGCAGCTCGTCTACGCCATTGGCCGGCTGGGCGTGAGCTTCGTCAGCCAGGCGCGGCGGGACTCGATCTGGCGCCTCGTCAACGGCGGACGGGAAGGCGACCTGAAGCCCATCTCGGATGCCTCCCTGCAGGAGCTCTTCAAGAAGGACCTGTTCCACGCCCAGTCGGTGGTGTGGACGCTGAGCCGCACCGAGGTGCCGATGTACGCCATCGTGCCGACCGGCGCCTTCGCGTCGGAGACCTACCGCTGGCTGGTGGAGGAGTGGGCCGACAAGGACGTCGAGTTCATCTCGCTGCCGGGTGTGCTCGCCGGCCAGGTCGCGCTCTACGACGGGCAGATCGTCGACGCCGTCGTGCCCGACCGGCGCGGCATGTTCAGCTGGGATACGGACAACTATGTCAAGGCGCTGCGCAACACGCTCAAGCGGGTCAAGGCCGACATGAGCGACGAGCAGGTCGAGCGCGAGATGCGCCGCTTCTTCGGCAAGATCCAGTTCAGCATCCGCAACCGCGGCCTCTCGCCGGAGGAGCGCGCCATCAACGCCGCCGCCACCAACGCATTCAACATCAGCAGCATCATCGCCGAGGCGGGCGAGGAGGGCCTGTCGCTGCGGGACGTCGGCGTGGAGCGCAGCCCGCTCAACCGGCCGGGCAGCGAGTACTTCGACGTGCTGCTCACCTTCTTCGATCCGCGGGCGAAGGGTGAGCGCGCACCGCTGCGCGCCCGCTTCACCATCGACGTGAGCGATACGGTGCCGGTCGTGATCGGCGATCCGGTGACCTGGTACGAGTACTGAGTGCGATCCCCCGTAGAGCACAGGAGGAACTCATGCGCATCCCAATGAACATGCCGGCCCGGAACGCACGTTCGGTCGGACCACCTGCAATGAATGCCGGCAGCCGTCCTCCCGCAAGCGAGGCGCACGTTGCCCCGGCTGCCTGTTGCGCGGAGGCGTGCGTGGATGTGCCGTTCGTCGGCCGCGTATGCCATTGCCTTCTCGATCTGCCGATTTGTCCCTAGCGCAACCCACCCGACGGGAGACCTGTCATGAGATTGCCCAATGCGATGCCCGCATCCTTCCGCAGCACCGATCAGCCGATTCACGCCTTCGCTGCGGTGCTCGGCGGCGTCGAAGCCCAGGGGATCTTCGACATCTTTGATCCTAAACGGCTCGCGTGCCTTGCGTGCTGCCGCGGAAAGTCCGGCTATCTTGCCTGCGTCGCCCGCTGCGTGGCGACCGGCCAGGCCTGTGACGGCGGCCTCGACAACTGCACGCCCTGCTGACCGCGGGCGGCCTATTGCACCGTCGTCGCGCAGACTTGGGGTCGGGTCGCGCGCCAACGTCGACCCGACTGAATGATTGAGACTTTCGGCGTTGCGGGTTCGCCGCGCGGGAGGGGAGCCGGTGCAAACATGAAACTCCCAAAGCGCACCTTGGCAACTCCGATCGTCGCAGCCCTCTGCGGAGCGGGCGCGGCCGCCGCGGCCGATCTTCAGTGGGAAATCATCGAGAACACCTGCCCAAGCGGCATGCCGGCCTATTTGTACGACTGCGCGTTGACCCAGCGACTGAAGGTGCCCGGCGGCTGGCTGGTTCGGTCCGCACGGATCACCCGCGATCCCGCCACAGTCGTGGTACCACCGCTTTCAGGCAAGGCCGGCGGCAGCTATACGACCGGCGGCGGCACGGGCGCCGGCGTCGGCCTCACCTTCCTGCCCGATGCCGGGCATACGTGGCAGCCCTGACCAAAGACTGCGCTCTCCAATCGCCGCCTAGATGCCGGCACATTCTTGCTGCTAATGTCGGCGCCGAGCGCGCGCGTCCATTGGGAGCAGTCGGTGGCAAGCAATCGGGGCGTACTGGTCGTCAGGGAAGACACGATCGTCAAGGGCGAGATCCGCAACTGCCGGCAGATGGAGGTCTACGGCTACGTGGAGGGCGATGTGGCCTCCGAGACGCTGCTCGTCCACCCGGGCGGGCAATGCTACGGCACCATCAA
>DASRDL010000611.1:0-5011 GCA_035652635.1 Hyphomicrobiaceae bacterium
CGAACAGGCCGGCGGCGAGGTCGTCCTCGTTGAGGCTTGACGAGGAGAGCGCGCTTTCGACCTCGAGGTTGTCGACGGCAAGGCCGACGGCGTCCTTGATCTCTGTGGCGGTGAAGCCGGTGGCGGCGGCGAAGGTGGTGCCGTCGAAGACGAGGTCGCGGTCATGGTCGGTGAAGCCGAGCCGCACGCCGTCGCGCCGGGTGACGCGCCAGCACCAGGCGAGCGTTGTGGCGCCGGTGTCGAGGTGGGCCTGGAGGGATGGCGGGAGGGACTTCATCGAAACGCGTGAGATGGTGAGATGGTGAGGTGGTGAGTAGTTGGAAGTGGTCGTGGGGCACGTGCGACTGCCATCTCGCTACTCACCATCTCACGACTCACCAAGGGGTCAGACCCGCAGGGTCTCGCCCCGTCACACTCTGATCTCGACGATGGGGATGGACGGGATGGCGCCGTGGCGCACGCCCTGGATGTTGATCTCCAGCCGGTCGCTGTCGAAGCGCACGGGCACGTCGAACTCGAAGCCGGCTGTGACGGCGGCGCCGCTCGCCGGGATGTGGCCGGGGAGGAAGGTGACGAGGCCGGTGGTGTGGTCGATCGCGTAGTCGGTGCCCTCGACCTGAACGGCACCCGCGACGGCGATCAGCACGGTGCCGGCCACCGGCTTCTTGATGGGGCGGTTCCAGGGATTGAAGGCGGTGCCGTAGCGCTTGGTGAGCTGGAAGGTGGCGGTCGCCCCGTCGCCGGTGCCGATCTGCTGGTCGAGTGCAGTGGGGCTCGCCTCCGGCGGGCAGGACTTGCAGTCGGCAGCGTCGCGCCAGCGGAAGCCGTGCAGGCGCCCGCGCCGCTCCTCGAAGAAAGCGATGACGGCGTGGAGGTCGTCGAGCGACTTCACGCCGTAGCCCGCGTTGTAGCTGCGCCGGGAGTCGGCCCAGCGCGCATTGCGCTCCTCCGCGCCCGAGCCCAGCACGACGACATCGGTGCGGCGCTCGGGGCCGCCCTGGGCCGCGCGCGAGATGGCAGTGGGGAAACGGATCTCGTGGAACGACATGGGTGATCAGCGGCCGGCAGCTCGGCAATCGGCAGTCGGGATGACCAAGCGAACGACTGTCGACTGCCGTTCCTTAGAGGTTGCGGTGGCCCTGGGAAACGGCGCGGGCGAGGAGCGCGGCGATCTGGGTTTCGGAACGGCGGAAGCCTTCGACGTCGGGGGTCGTGACGTTGAAGGTGATGCTCATGGCCCCGCCACCTGCCGCGCGGACGCCGAGGCGGCCGTCGGGGCCGCGTGCAAGCGGCAGGATGGCCTCGGCCCCGCGCTCACCGGCAAGGCCGACGCGATGGTCGGGAAGCGGGAAGGCGACCGGGCTGGCGATGATGCCGCCCTGAGCGAACGGCACCGGCATGGACCTGCCGATCACGCCTCCCTTGGCGAAGGCGAGGCCACCTGTCAGGAGGCCGGCGAGTGCCCCGCCCAGCGCGTCGGTGAGGGGCTTGAAGGCCGCCTTCAGTGCGATCTCGGAGAGGCGCAGGGCCAGGGTGCGCAGCACGTCGCTCAGGCCGCGGCCGCGCAGGGCCACATCGACGAACGCCGCCGAGAGCGTGGTGCCGAGCCTGGCGCCGAGGCGCGACACCTCGGTGAGCTGGGCGCGCAGGTCGTCGGTGTCGGCGTCGATGCGGACGGTCAGGGTGGGGGAAAGGTCGTCGGGCATTGTTGGGGCGTGAAGTCATGCATCGGGGAAGCGGGTCATGAGCTGGCTGAGGGCCGCGCGCGTGAGCGGGCGGTCGTGGCCGGCGGCACCGGCGAAACTGCGCAGGGCAGCGGCGAGCTCGCGCGGGGTCATCGACCAGAAGGCGGCGGGGCTCAGTCGCAGCAGGCCGAGGCCGGCCGCCATCACCGCCTCCCAGGGAAAGGGGCCGGGGTGGACTCCTCGTCCGCCGTCGGGTCACCCCCACCCCTAGCGCCTCCCCGCGAGGGGGAGGGAGACGCGTCGGGCCGGGCGGGATCCGAGCTGCCGAACGTCGCGCTCAGCAGGCGGGCGACGATATCGACGAACCCGGCGACGCCGCCGTCGGCGCGCATGCGTGCCACCGCCTCGTCGGCGATGTCATGGCCGCCGCCGCGCAGGCCGGCGCCGATGATGCGCACCGCGTCGCGGGCGGAGAGGCGGCCGGACTGGAAGCGCTCGGCCAGCGCCAGCATGTCGGTGTCGCCGAAGGCGTGCTCGAGCTCGGCCAGCGCGCCCAGGGTGAGCACGAGGTTGAACGGCCGGCCGTCGAGCCGAGCCTCGATCTCGCCGCGGTGGGGATTGGGCATGGGTAGTCGTGAGAGGATGAGTGGCGAGATAGGGATACCGTGACTGCTTGCGTCGCGAGGCTTGTGGCCGTGGGCACCGTGGGTGCCGCTTCCACTCACCGCTCGCCATCTCACGCCGTCATGCTGCGGCGAAGGTGAGCTCGCCGGCGGATTCCAAGCTCAGCTCGAAGGCGACCTCGCCGTCGTGACGGCCAGTGAGCTCGAAGGCCGTGATCTGGAAGGGGCCCTCGACGGTGCCGAAGTCGGGGATGATCACCTGCCAGTCGCGGATGGTGCCGGCGAAGACGTAGTCGCGCACCAGGGCATCGGAAGCCGCATCCTTGAAGATGCCGGCGCCCGACAGGCGCGCCTGCTTGACGCCGGCGCCCGCCAACAGCTCGCGCCACTGCCCGGCCGATTCCGCGTGCGTGATGTCGACCGTCTCGGTGTTGAAGGCGATCGAGCGCGAGCGCAGGCCGGCGACGGTGACGAAGGTGCCGGCGCCGTCGCTGTCGAGCTTGAGGAGCAGGTCTTTGCCTTTCTGGGCGGGCATCTGGGCGGCGCTCCTGTCAGAAGCGCGTGACGCAGGCAGCGCCACGCGGTGCATGGGTTCCGGTGAGTGGTGAGATGGTGAGCCGGTGAGCGTCGGACACGGTGTGCGCCAGCCGACATCGCGCAGGGCGAGCCGTCACTTGCCCTCGCACCGCGCGCCATCTCGTCGCCTATGCGGGCTCCGTGACGGCGCGGAAGCGGGCGATGCCGTGGTAGACGTCACCGTCGGGATCGCGGCGGGCTTCCGAGTGCTCGTGGCGCAGGTTGACGAGGCGATGACCGGCGAGGGTCAGGACCGCGTCGTGGAGCGCGGAGCGCACGCTGCCCAGGATCTCCAGCGCCTCGCGCTTGCCGCTGGCCTTCGACCAGGCGTGCAGGGTGAGGACGTGCTCGTTGCCGTCGTCGCTGCCGGTGCTCCAGTCGCGGACGACCGATTGGCCGAGGGTGAGATAGGGGAAGTCGGCTGCCTGGGGGACGTCGTCGTAGACGCGCGGTGCCCCGAGAAGAGCAAGAAGGGCGGGGTCTGCCGTCAGGCGGGCGAAGATCGCCTGCTGCAGGGCCCAGCTGGCGGAGGGCATTGGTGGCTCCAGTAGTGAGTAGAGAGTCCGTCGGACTTCTCCTATTCCCTATTCCCTATTGCCGGCGGCGCCGTCGTGCCGGCTTGCAGGTCGCGCTCGATGGCGGCGCGCAGGTGGGCGAGCAGGCGCGCGGATGAGAGGCGGGCCAGGTCGGCGAGGCCGGCGACAGTGACGGTGAGCTTCACAGGCTGCGCTCCTCGCACAAGCACAGGAGGCGATCACGGCGGCCGGCGTCGAGCACGGCGACAATGTCGAGGATGCGGGCGCCACGGATAAAGCGCATGGCCGGTACGACATCGGCGCGATGGCGTATCCACACCTGATGCGTGACGCGACCGCTGACTGCGTCGGCGCGCAGCCGCTCCTCCCCCGTGACGGGGCGCACGGCGCCCCACAGCTCGGCGACCGTGCTCCAGGTCACGTCGGCGCCGCCGCCGCCATCGCCGGTGCGGGCCGCGGCCTGCAGCGCCAGGCGTTCGCGCAGGGCACCGATGCGGGCAGGTTTCATAGGCGCAGCCCCCGATACGGCAGCAGCAGCTCCGAGACCATCGGCGGCACGGCTGCGCCGGCTGCGCCCAGCTCCACCGGCTCGCGGTGCTCGTGCCAATGCGCGACGAGGAGCAGGACGGCCTGGCGGATCGGTGCGGGCACGTCGGCGGCGGCATCGCCATACCCGGCGACGAAGGCGATCTCGATGCCGTTGGCGGCGCGGGTGGGGCTCGGCCACGTCGAGGTCGGGCGCCGGACGATGCGGGCCGGCGGGCCCAAGCCATCGAGCAGGTAGCTGTCGGCGGCCAGAGTGACGAGCGACTCGTCGTCGGCGTAGACGCGCACGGCGGTGATGCTCTGCACCGGTCTCAGCGGCAGCGCGACCTCGCGGCTCCGCGGCCAGGCGTCGAGGAAGTAGGACCAGCCCTGCGTCACGAGGGCGATCCCCAGCGCGGCCTCGACGTGAAGGCGCGAGGTGACGATCAGGCTGCCGATGAGGGTATCCTCCGCCGTTCCGTCCACGCGCAGGTGGGCCTTGGCCTCCGCCAGCGAGACCGGCTCGACGGCGGGGCCACTGGTGAGGACGAGGGCCATGGGCGTTCCTTCGGAACGAGGCAGTGGGCAGGTAGTGGGCAGGTAGCGGGCAGGCAGGCAGTAGGCGGTAGGCAGTAGGCGGCAGCGCGTGACTGCCGACTGCCTATTGCCAAATGCCTCGGGCCAGACCCGGAGGGTCTGACCTGCTGAGGAGAGCGGGCGGGACCGTTGCCCACGGGGAGGGTGCATGGGCCGGTGCAGTCCCGCCCGCGATCGCTCGAGGGCTGCGGCGTGACGCAACCGATGCCGCTCCGGCCAGGCGGGGCGGGCAGGCCGGCGGCGGTCTCGAGCGAAGATGCAGCATCGCCTCTAGTCGCCGAACTTGAGGAGCTTGATGGCGTCGAAGTCCTGCACGCCGCCGCCGACACGCTTGGTGGTGTAGAACAGCACGTAGGGCTTCTGGCTGTAGGGGTCGCGCAGGACGCGGATGCCGACGCGGTCGACGATGAGATAGCCGCGGCGGAAGTCGCCGAACGCCACCGAGTAGCTGTCGGCGGCGATGTTGGGC
>DASRDL010000612.1:0-16223 GCA_035652635.1 Hyphomicrobiaceae bacterium
TGGCCGTCGCGCACCAGCAGGACGCCCGCATCGTAGGGCACGTGCGCCCACTTGTGCAGGTCGAAGGCAATGGACTGCGAGCGCTCGATGCCGGCGAGCCGCGGGCGCAGGCGCTCCGACAGCGCTGCCAGCGCGCCGAAGGCGCCGTCGACGTGGAACCACACACCCTCCGCCCGGGCCACGTCGGCTACTCGATCGAGCGGGTCGATGGCGCCGGTGTTGACCGTGCCGGCGGAGCCGACGACGAGGAAGGGCTGCGCTCCGCGCTGGCGGTCCGCCGCGATCGCAGCGGCGAGCGCGTCGATGCGCATGGCGCCCTCGGCATCGACCGGGACCTGCCGCAGATTGCGCGAGCCGATGCCGGCGAGCTCCAGCGCCTGGGCGATGCAACCGTGCGCCTCCGTCGACGCGTAGGCGGTGAGCTGCGCCGGGGCTGCGCGCAGTCCCTCGGCGCGGATCCCGGCACCCAGGACCTCGCTGCGCGCCACCAGCAGCCCAAGGAAGTTGGCCATCGACGTGCCGGTGACGAAGATGCCCGATGCCGCGTCCGGATAGCCGAAGAGCTGGGCGAACCAGCGCGCCACCTGCCGCTCGACGTCGAGGCCGATGTGGTTGCGGCCGCCGCAATTGGCGTTGAGGCCGGCGGCGAGCATCTCCGCCAGCATGCCGACGGGCGTGCCGGCGCCGTGCACCCAGCCCATGAACAGGGGATGCCCGTTGCCGGTGGCATAGGGCCCGATGTGGCGGGCGAAGTCATCGAGCACGTCGGCGAGAGGGCGGCCCGCGCGCGGCAAAGGCTCATGGAACCGGCGCCGCGTCGCCTCGGGCGCCGGCTGCCAGACCGGCCGGTCCTCGAGCGTGGCGATGTGATCGATCATGGCGTCGAGCGCCTGATGGCTGAGCGCGCGGAACGCCTGCCAGTCGTCGGGGTCGAGGTTGCGGCCGGCGGGGGCGGACGGCGCTTCGGCTGGATCGTCGACCGGCTCGCTCATGGGGCCTGTCCGGCGAGCACGTGACCGAGCTTGGCGAACAGGGCCTCGAGGTCGTGGGCGATTGGGGCGAAGGCCTCGTCGAAATCGGCGCCGTCCGCCAGTCTTTCCGCCACGAGGCCGGCCTGCGGCGCACTCGCGCAGACGCGCAGCACGGCGCGATGGCCGACCTCGACCGGCTGGCCGACGTGGATGATGCGCGCGTGGCCCGGAAGCGGACGGCGCAGCTCGGCCTGCACGCTTTGTGCCTGGGAGTACGTCGCCGGCCGGCCGTCGGGCCGCGCGATGGCCAGGGGCACGATGCTCGCGCTCGGGACGATGCCATGACCCCTGTCGTCGAGCGGCGCGATGCCCGGCACCAGCGCCGCCTGCCGACGCACCTCGGCGGCGAACGCGGAAAGGAACTCGGCCTTGATGCCGTCATCGATCGACGCGTAGCGCTGGAGCTCGGCCAGTGCCGCGGTCCAGCGCAGGCCGGCGCCGAGGTTGGCGGTGGTGGTGAGCTCGCGGGCAAAGGTCTCCTGCAGGCGCTCCGGCCAGTCGAGCCGCGCGCTGTAGTCGGCGAGGCCCTCGGGCGGGAGGGGCGCCGTCTCGAGGCGGGCGGCAATCGACCGGGGCAGCAGCAGCGCCCCCGACAGCGGCGGCCCGGCCATGAACTTGGAGCCGGTGACGAGCACCAGGAAGCCGCGCTCGAGGTCGGCGCGCAGCAGCGCGAGGGGACAGCGCAGCTGGCAGGCATCGACCAGCACCAGCATGCGCTCCGGTGCCAGCGCGGCGAGCCCCGCCGCCACCTCGCGCGAGGGGCCGCCAAGCCCGGTCTTGGAAGTGTCGAGAACGTGGAGGAGCACGGCCCGCCCCCGTGCCAAGGCCCGCTCGGCCAGGACCGCGACGTCGTGGTCGACGGCAGCCGGGTCGCGCGGCGCCCCGTCGGGGGTGCGAATCTCCACGGCTGCCGCTTCGATGTCGGCCCCGGCCCAGCCGGCCAGCCGCTCGCCAACGGCGACCGGCCCGCCGAGGCAGGAGGTCGGCAGGAAGTTGAGGCCGGCGGCGGCTTTGGGCACGCCGCTGCCGGTCTCACCCGGCGCCAGCACGATGTTGGTGACGGGACGTGCCAGCAGGCGCTCGGCAATGGCGAGCGCGATCAGCTCGGCATCCGTGCCCGATGCCGCCAGCACCACCTCCGTGCTGCCCGATCCGCACGAGGCGGCCAGCTCGGCGCGGATGAGGCCGAGCCAGTCCTGCAACTGGAGACGGCTGCGCGCACCCTGGTCGAGCAGACGCTGGAGCACGCGCAGAGCCGCAGCGTAGCCGTGCTCGCTGATCGTGCTGGCGGTGGAGGAGGAGAACGAGATCTCGGCCGGAGCCGGCACCAGCAGCGTGCCGTAGCGCGTCCGCCCGCTGTCGGCATCGGGCAGGATGCGCTCGTCGCCGCCGCAACCCAGCAGCAGGCGCAGATGCGCCTCGATCGGGGCCGTCAGCGACGATGCGCTGGCGGCGAAGGCACGGGCGCCCCGCGCCGGGGCGCCTTCGTGAACACGCGGCACGGCTCCTGCTACGCCGACCATCCGACTGCTCGCTGCTCGCGGGAAAGGCTGCGCGGCAAGTTTGCACGCCGACAGTAAAAAAATCGGATGGGTGCAGGACGCAGCTCTTAAGGAGCGGTTAGCACCTGCTTCATTCAATATTTGAGGTTTTCGCCGATTGTCGTGCGCCGCAGTCCAGTCGCCGTTTTCTCCGAGGGTGCCCGCATGTCAGCAACGGCCGTTCTCAAGTCGCCCCCGCAGCAGCCCGAGGCCGCAGAGACCGGCGATGCCGTCTTCGACACGACCGTGGCCGCGCCCGGCCTCGATCTCGCCACCACGCTGCGCACCATCACCGCCCGGTACGGCAAGACCTACCAGCGCCTGCTGATCGACCTCGCCAAAGCCTCGTTCGGCGCGGGCCGGCTCTCCTACGACGAGTTCATCGGCCTGCGCCTGTTCGACGACGCCTGGCTCGCCGGCGCGGATCCTGCCGGGTTCGTCGGCCTCGACGCCGGGCGCCGGCTGTGGATGACCGCCAACTCCAACAGCGAGTGGTGGGGGCTGATGCGCAACAAGCTGGCCGTCACCACGCTGCTCGGCGGCTACGGCTTCCCCACCATTCCGACCTTGGCGCTCTACTCGGACCGCCTGTCCATGCGCAACGTGCCGGTGATGCGCGCCGCCGGCGACCTCGCCCGCTTCCTGCGCGCCTGCGGCGCCTATCCGCTGTTCGGCAAGCCCATGGACTCGCTGAGGAGCCTCGGCTCCATCGGGCTCGAGGCCTTCGAGCCCGCCACCGACAGCCTGGTTGCCGGCGACCGCCGGATTCCGGTCGAGGCTTTCGCTGCCGCCGTCGCGCGGCACTACCACGCCGGCTACATCCTGCAGCGCCGCGTCGCGCCCGAGGCGCGTGTGCGCGCGATCGCCGGCGACCGCCTCGCCACCGTGCGCGTGATCACCATGCTCGGCGAGAAGGGGCCGGAGGTGCTGCGGGCGGTATGGAAGATCCCCGCCGGCAGCAACGTCGCCGACAACTTCTGGCGCTCCGGCAACCTGCTTGCGACCCTCGACCTGGCCACGGGGCGGGTGCTGCGCGTGGTGCGCGGCAGCGGCCTGGCGCTCGAGGAGGTGACGCATCATCCCGACAGCGGGGCGGCTCTGGTCGGCATCGAGGTGCCCGACTGGCGCGAGATCACCGGCCTCGCCCTCGAGGCCGCCTCCACGCTCGGCGAGGTGCCGCTGATCGGCTGGGACATGGCGGCGGCCGAGGAGGGCGCGCTGATCGTCGAGCCCAACTTCACGCCGGACTTCTTCATGGTGCAGCTGGCCGACCGGCGCGGCATGCTCGATGAGCGCTTCAAAGCGTTCCTGGCGCACTGCAAGGCCGCCGCCCAGCACGCCAAGAAGAAGCAGCGCTCCGATGCCCATGTCGAGACGCAGGACCGTCTGCGCCGGCTCGGCCGCGACATGACCGGCACCTGAGCCCGCGCCGGCGCGCAGCCTTCAGATCGCCGCCTCGTTGGTCTCGCCGGTGCGGATGCGGATAGTCTGCTCGACGGGCGACACGAAGATCTTTCCGTCACCGATCTTGCCGGTGTTGGCCGTCTGCTGGATGGTGGCGACGGCCCTGTCGGCCATCTCGCTGGCAACGACGATCTCGAGCTTCACCTTCGGCACGAAGGCGACCAAGTACTCGGCGCCGCGGTAGATCTCCGTGTGGCCCTTCTGGCGGCCGTAGCCTTTGACCTCGCTCACCGTCATGCCCTGCACGCCGATCTCGGATAGCGCGGCGCGCACCTCCTCCAGCTTGAACGGCTTGATGATTGCCGCAATGAGCTTCATGCAAACGCTCCTCTTCTTGCCGGCTCGCCGCCCTCCGCGTCGCATCGCCGGGCTCGCACCGGGCGCAGTGTGTGGGGCACAGTGCCGGGCCTTGCCGCATCGCCACCGCCCGAAGAGCCCCCAACATGCGGTTCCGTGATGATGCGGCGATGACGCGGTCACTCTAACAAACGGCTCGATCCGGCTGAACCGGAAATCGCCCCGCGCATCGCCGGATTTGCGAGCATCGGCCGGTGCGGCTTGCACGAGTTCCGGTCCGATGCTGTTCTTTCGGGCTGGTGTGCACTCGATTTGGGCAGAGAAGAAATGAATCCCGATCCGCTTCCGCTTGCCGGCGTGCGCGTGCTCGACCTGTCGCGCGTGCTGGCCGGTCCCTACTGCACGCTGACGCTCGCCGACATGGGCGCCGACGTGATCAAGATCGAGAAGCCGGACGGCGGCGACGATTCCCGCGCGTTCAGCCCCGCGTACAGAGGCGAGTCGGCGTACTTCCTGACCGTCAACCGCAACAAGCGCTCGGTGGCGCTCGACATCAGGCAGCCGGCCGGGCGCGACGCGTTCCTGAAGCTCGTCGCCAAGGCGGACGTGGTGGTGGAGAACTTCCGCACCGGCGTCATGGAGCGGCTGGGCCTCGGCTATGCAACGCTGCAGCAGATCCGCCCGAGCCTCGTCTACTGCGCGATCTCCGGCTACGGCCGCGACGGGCCGAGCGTCGACCTGCCCGGCTACGATCCCATCGCCCAGGCCGAGAGCGGGCTCATGTCCATGATCGGGGAGCCGGAGCACGCGCCGGTGCGGGTGGGATCGTCCGTGGTCGACATGGTCACGGGCCTGTTCGCCTCGCAGGCGATCGCGGCTTCGCTGCGCCGTGCCGCGCTCACCGGCCGAGGCCGCCTGATCGAGGCGACGCTGCACGAGACGGCGCTCGCCATGCTCCTCAACTTCGCCGGCACCCATCTTCTCACCGGCGCCAACCCGACGCGCTCCGGCAACATCAACCAGGTGGCGCAGCCTGCCGCCCTGTTCGAGGCGAGCGACGGGCCGTTCGTGATGGCGGTGGCCAATGACCGGCAGTTCCGCCAGCTGTGCAGCGAGATCATCGGCCGGCCGGAGCTGGCCCGGGATGCGCGCTTCGCCACCAACCCGGCGCGCGTGGAGAACGGTGCGGAATTGCGCGCCATGCTGGGCGAGATCTTCCGCGCCGGGCGCCGCGACGACTGGGTGGCCAGGCTGCGCCGGGTGGGCGTGGCGGCCGGCGTGGTGGCGACCGTGGCCGAGGCCCTGGCGAGCGACTACGTCGCCGCGCGCGGCCTCGTGCGCCGGAACGGTCACAGCACCGTCGGGGCTTACCCGGCGCTCAGGGGCGTGGCGCGCTTGCACGGCAGCGCCGAGCTGCCCGCCCGAGGCGCGCCGGTGCTGGGCGAGCACACGTGCGAGGTCCTGGCCGAGGTCGGCGGACTTTCGGCCGAGGCCATTGCCGCCCTCATCCAAGCCGGTGTCGCCAAGGCCGCCGGGAAGTAGCTAGAGCACTTTCCGATCAGCAAGCGTCGCTGCTTCGGGCGCGACCGATTCGGTCAGCTCGGAATGTGCTCGAGTCTAGCTGTGGTCGCGCGGTGGCCGCGCGGCGAGGCCGCTACTCCATCCTCGCCACACGTAGTAGCCGCGGTCGGCAATTCCCTTGAGGATCGGCTCGACCATGATCGGGGCCGGCACGGGAGTGCGTCGCCCGAGCTGAAATTTCTCGCACAGCTGCCAACCTTGCGTGCACGACGACCGCGGGAGGTTGGCACCGGTCATGTCGTGCGACACCGCGTAGAGGTCCTCGCCCTTGCACTGGAACAGGTAGGCGGTGCGGACGGTATCAATCATTCGATGTCCCTTCCTGTGAGGCTGGCGTCGCCCGCGTCTGGACACGGTCCGCAAGCAGCGTCTGGGACCCTGTGAAGAGCGAATAGCCCCGCACGGCGATATCCGCCGCGGCTGTCTTCATGTCGAAACCGTATTGGCCGTGCTCTTCCTGGATGCGGCTTATCTGCATCCAGAACCGCCAGTCGCCGCTCGCGCCATCACCGGGCAATTGCGGGTCGACCCTGGTGCCGGTGACGGCACACGCGTCGCTCGTACCGTTCCTGTAAATATAGAACCGCTGCACAGCCATGGGCTTTCCTCGCCTAATTGTCGAAACGGCCAGACCGGCATTTGGTGCCACGTTGCCCGAAGGCAAGGCGCCGTTTTTCGCCCGCGAGAGAAGCTCTCCGCTCGCGTCTGGTTCGGCAAGCGCGATCGGCCATGAAACCGGCATGAAGGCGGCAGCTGCGCCGCCGTTTGCAGGACGTCGCAACTATCGAGGCGACATCAGAGCTTGTAGAGCGCCTCGGCGCAGGCATCCACGACGCCGCTGTCCTCCTCCTTGCCGATGAGGGCCCACTTGCCGTCCCTCACGAAAGTCTCTCTCTGCCACGAAGAGCTGATCTTCTTGAGCGCGCTGAGCTTCTCCGGGGCGTTGTCGGCCCGCTGGAAGTTGGCGACACAGATGGGCAGGAGCACCTTGACGACGGCGGCGTGCGATTCCTGACGGGCGAAGGTGTCGGCCTGTCCGGCCGTGTACCACCCGAAACCCTTGGAGAGGGCAATCGGCATTACGACCGCGCCGACGGCCAGGCCCCAGAGAAATCCATTCGCGCGAGCATTTATTCTCATTGTGTTTCCTTTCAAGCGCATGGTGGGGAAAAATCTGCTCCCCAATCATACAGGAGTGCCATAGGTAATGATACGCAAATCGCTTTCGAAAACTGCGTGATGGCTAATTTGGGGCCGGCGCACGGGCGCAATTGTCCACGCAGCGTCCGCAGCGCTGGTCGAGGCATTTCCGGTGGCCGGCAGGCGGCGTTACCGGAAAATGCGTGTCACTTCCATTCGTTCGTGCCGGCCGCCGGAGCAGCCCTGCCCCGGCCGCGTCGGCCGAGCTGCTTGAGCGCCGCCACCTCTCGCGCCCACTCGTTGAACGCGCGCGCCGGCGTGCCGCCCATGCGCGCGCCCGCCTCGACGTCGTTCTTGACGTGCGCCATGCCGGCGATTTGGGCGCCGTCGCCCACGGTTACGTGGCCGAGCACGCCCGAGTGCGCGCCCATGACGACGAAGTCGCCGAGCCGCGAGGAGCCGGCAACTCCGCTCTGGGCCACGATCACGCAATGTCTGCCGATGACGACGTTGTGGGCGATCTGCACCAGATTGTCGATCTTGGTGCCTTCGCCGATGATCGTGTCGGACAGGGCGCCTCTGTCCACGGTGCTGTTGGCCCCGATCTCGACATCGTCGCCGATGATGACGCGGCCGATCTGGGGGACTTTCACATGGCCCTTCGCGCCCATCGCGAAGCCGAAGCCGTCTTGGCCTATGCGAACGCCGGGATGGATGATCACGCCGTTGCCGACGATTGCGTGCATGATGGTCGCCCCGGCACCCACGTAGCAATCGCTGCCCAGCACCACCCTGAAGCCCACCACGGCACCGGCTGCAATGGTGGTGCCGTCGCCGATCACTGCCTCGCGGCCCACGATGGCGCCGGGCTCTACGACGACGTTCTGTCCAAGGCGTGCGGTCGGATGAACGAGCATGCCGCGCGCGTCCGCGGCACTGCCAGCCGCCTTGCTGCGCAAGGCGTCGGCGTAGAAGAGGTGCAGGGCTTGCGCGAATGCTCTGTAGGGAGTGGCCGTGGTCAAGGTCGCCGTGGCCGCGGGAGCGCGCTTGGCATTCGCTTGCGCCAGGATGCAGGCCCCAGCGAGCGTGACGACGAGCTGGCCGGCATACTTGCGGTTGTCGAAGAAGGCCAGGTCGCCGGGGCCGGCGTTGTGCAGCGGCTGGACGTTGCTGATCATGCGCGCGCCGTCCTCCTTCCGGATCAGGACCGCGCCGATCCTGTCGGCGATGTCGCGCAGAGCAAACGGGCCCGCGCGCTCAAAAAAGCCTGGATGCTGCATGGCCCCTCCATTGCCGGCTAGATCGAAGAACGCCGCGAGAGCTCGCTTTCCTTGGCCACGCGCTCGAACGGCTCCGACTTGGACTTGACGCGGTACTGCAACTCGCCGCCGTCGGCGGGAAGGAGCCGGATGATCTCGTAGAGCCGGCCGGGGGTCGCGACCCCCGGCCGGGAAGGTGCGAAGTCGACGAGCTGGCCGACCTTGAACTTGTGGCACGCCATGGGCACCTCCGGGTATTGGCGACGGCGATGGAGACCTAACCGCCGAACTGTCGCCGACGCGGGTGGGCTGCCTCACGACCGCGCGTCAGCGGAATGTCATGTCCAGTCTATCCGCGCTGCGCTCTGGCAGCGTCGTGGCGACCTGTGAAACGCCGGGACACTTGCTCTCGCCTCGCCGGCGTGACCTGGCGGCCGTTGTTGCGTTCTGGGTGGGTCGGGCGGTTGCGGTCGCGTCCGTTGTGCACGGGAAGCGGCTGGGGCCCCGGCGTGCGCCCGGCAATCTCGCGTCGATCCTCGGCCGGGATCACCTGTCGGGTCAGGCGCTCGATGTCGCGAAGCTGCGCGCGCTCGTCTGCATCACAGAGCGAAATGGCCGTACCGTAAGCGCCGGCGCGGGCCGTTCGGCCGATGCGGTGCACGTAGCTCTCGGGCACATCCGGAAGCTCGTAGTTCACCACGTGCGTCACGTGATCGACGTCGATGCCGCGGGCGGCAATGTCGGTTGCCACCAGCGCCCGCACCTTGGAGGCGCGAAACGCTGCGAGTGCCTGTTCCCGCTGCGACTGGCTCTTGTCGCCGTGAATCGCAGCCACCCGGATGCCGGCCGCATCGAGGTGGCGGGCAACCCTATCGGCACCACGCTTGGTGCGCGTGAAGACCAGAGCGCGCGATACGTCGGGGTCGGCGAATAGCTCGACCAGCAGCAAGCGCTTGTTGTGGCTTTCGACGTGGAGCACGCGCTGCATCACCCTCTCCACCGTCGAGGCCGCCGGGGCTACGGCAATCCTGGCCGGATCGCGCAGCAGCGCGTTGGCGAGCTCGCCGATCTCCTTCGGCATGGTGGCGGAGAAGAACAGGCTCTGCCGCTTCGACGACAGCTGCGCAACGACGCGGCGGATCGGGGGTAGGAACCCCAGATCGAGCATCTGGTCCACCTCGTCGAGCACGAATACCTCCGTGGCCGCGAGCAGAATGTTGCGGTCGGCGATGTGGTCGAGCAGGCGGCCGGGCGTGGCGACCAGCACGTCGACGCCGCGCGCGAGGGCCTGCACCTGGGGCCGGTAGCCGACGCCGCCGAGCACCACCGCGATGCTCAGGCCGACGTGCCGGCCGTAGACGCGGAAGCTCTCGGCGATCTGCGTTGCGAGCTCGCGTGTCGGTGCGAGCACCAGGACGCGGCAGCCCTTGCGCATGGGCTGGCGGCGATCGGCCGCCAGCCGCTGGATGATCGGCAGCGCGAACGCCGCGGTCTTGCCGGTTCCCGTCTGGGCGATGCCCAGGAGGTCGCGCCCGGCTAGAACGACGGGTATGGCCTGCGCTTGAATTGGGGTGGGTGCCAGGTAGCCTTCGCGCTGCAGCGCGTTCAGGATGGGCGCGGTGAGGCCCAGATCGGAAAAATTCGTCAATGGATCGGTTCTTCTCTTGTGGCCGTGCCCGTTTCGAGGCGCGCCGACGGTCAGGTCGAGGCGCAGCCCGCGGGCGGCCGTACTATGGTGACACCCCGCGTGTCCTGGGTTGTCGGATGGAATTTCTCGGGGCGCTCAACAGGAGGACGATCGGGCAAGAGGGCCAGAAAGTTCGTCCTTCACGCGGCTGGAGCGCCGCAAATCGCTCATCGAGCGGGTAGTGCGTTGTGTCATGCAACGGCGCGCAAGTCAAACGGTATTCCAGCGGGCAGCTGGGTCGGCCATACATCACGTATAGTCGCTGCCCCTCGATGCGGCCGGGTCGAGCGCCGGGTTCGCTTTGCGTGTCATGCGCCAAAGGCGAACGGCGAGAAGGCCGCCGGTGAGCGCGAACACTGCGAGCGCGACTTGCAGGCCGCGCTCCGTGTCGCCGGTGATCGCGGCCGTCGCGAAACCCGAAATGACGCCGCTCGTGGTCATGACCGCGATTGCGTACGTGGCATCGATGTAGAGGCGAAGCGTGCTGACCATGATGCTCTCCCGCGCCCGCGCAGCAGCCGCCGTGCAGGCCGTCGTCTGCCCGCGTGATCGAGGCCTGACCCGCTCAGCGGCCGCCGTGCGTCACCTCGATGGCGACCACTTGTAGACCTTCTGCAGCGATCCGCCCATCAGTTTGGCGCGGTCGCTGTCGGAGAGCCGGTCGGTGAGGCGGAAGGCGTCGACGCCCTGCTTGTAGGTGAGCAGCGCCACGGCGCGCGTCCAGTCGGTGCCCCACATGCAGCGGTCGAGCCCATAGGCGTCGAAGATGCGCGCCAGCGGATCCCAGATGTCCTTGTAGGGGAAGGGCTCGTGGGAAAGCGTGCACGCGCCGCTGATCTTGATGGTCACGTTCGGGTAGGACGCGAGCTTGAGCACCTTCGGCAGCTCGGCAAAGGGCTGCGGCGGGGCCGGCGGCTCGAACGGCTGCTGCAGCCCGAGATGGTCGATCACCAGCTGGGTACCGGGGTTGGCCCTCGCTATCTGGTCGACCTGGTCGAGCCGGCCCCAGCACAGGAGGTTGACGGGCAGCCCGTTGCGGGCTGCCGCGGTGAGCACCCTGGCGATGCCGGGATCGGCCGGATCGGTCGATACGTTGCCGCGCGTCATCATGATGCGCACGGCCACCGCGCCCTTCTGCTTCTTCCACTCGGCGATGGTGTCGGCGACCGCGGGATCGGTGGGGTCCACCGGCTTGATCAGCGCGAACCGGCCGGGATGGGCGGCGTGCACCGACACGGCATAGCTGGCGTCGTAGCGGTACATGGTAAACGGCGACACCAGGATGGCGGCGTCGACGCCGGCCGCGTCCATGGCGGCCACCATCTCCTCGCCCGTGACCTGCGGCGGCCCGTGCAGCACGGCGGCCCAGGGGCGGCCCGGATGGTCGCGCTCGTAGGCGTGCACCTGTGAATCGATGATCACCATGGCGTTCAACCTCCCGTCACTGCGAGCGCCGGAGCCGGCTCGTTGCGCGAGGCCGTCGCGACACGGCCGCCCTGCCGGATCGTGAACGTCCGACAACACGCGGGGTGCGCTGCCGCCTCCCCCGGGAGGCTAGTTTCGGCGTATGTGAATGACAAGCGCCACGATCTGGGCGCCACGACCCGGGACGCCCGCCCTGCGCGCCCTTGACAGGGCGGCGTGGCGGGAGAGGAATTGCCAGCTGAAAGGGGCGTTCGGTGGAGCGCATGCTCGCTCGGAACGCACACGAGGCGCCTTGCAGGGAGTTGCAGCCGTGAAGGTAGCCGACATTCTTGCAACCAAAGGGTCCACCGTCGTCACCATCAAACCGACCGACACCATCGGTGCGTTGTGCGAGCGCCTGCGCGAAAAGCGCATCGGTGCGGCGGTCGTCAGCAGCGACGGGCAGGCCGTCGAGGGCATGATTTCGGAGCGGGACGTCGCGTACGGCCTCGCCGTTCACAAGGGCGCGCTGCCGACGCTGCAGGTGTCGGCGCTCATGACGAAGAGGGTCATCACATGCTCGTCGAGCGACTCGGTGTCGAGCGTCGCCGGCACGATGATGGCGCACACCATTCGGCATATTCCCGTGCAGGACGACGGGCGGCTCGTCGGAATGGTGAGCATCCGCGACGTCCTCAATGTGCGCGTGGACGATCTTCAGCGCCAGACGAGCCAGCTGCGCGCGTTTGCCTATCACGTCGAGCGCAATCCGCCCGAGGACCGGTGACGGGGAGCGCGTTGCCCGCGCCGGCATCGCCGGGAAGCGGCCCGCAGCGCAGCGGCGGCGGGTATAGTGCCTCCCGCACGTGGGGAGGTCCGCCATGTCCGAATCCGAGCTGATGCAGGCGTTCCTGGCGTCGGGTCAGGTGGTGATCAGCCTGTTCTCGATGTTCTTTGCCATGGTCTCGGCCTATATCGCCGGCCTCTACTTCTTCCTGTGCCGCGCGCCGCTGGCGCTGCGACTCCTGGCATTCGCGCTTCTCTCCGTGGGCCTCGTGTTCCTCGGCGCCGCGGCCGCCATTCAGCAACGACTCCAGAGCGACCTCTCCGCGGCCTGGGCAAAGGTCCCCTCTCCGGTCTTCTCCATCGCGGCGCTCAACAATCCCCTGCCGCTGGCCCTGCCCTACGACTGGACCCTGCGCGACATGGGCACGCTGCTCGGCTGGATCACGGCCGCCAGCGTCTACCTTGCCCTCGGCTACATGACGTTCGTGTACGGTTGGGAGGAGTGAGTTTCAGGGCACCGACATTTGCAAAGCGGACCCGGGCGGGGCAACAATGTGGCGTTCCTGATTCCCGGTGATCGGGGGGCGCCATGGATTGCCTCGGGAGGATGGCGGCGGCCGCTCTGCTGGCCGGCGTAGGCACCCTGATCGTGGGGTGCACTAACGATGTCGACAGCAGCGCGCTCTTCGGCAGCAAGACCGTGGCGGAAGCCGCTCCGAGCGCCATCACGCCCGTCGCCGATCCGGCGGGTCGGCCGGCGCAGATCGCCTTCATCTCGGCCTGCGCCGAAGCCTACGGGTTTGCGCACGACGCCGGAAGGCTCAAGGCGACCTACCTGAAGCACGAGGCCAGTCGGGCGGGAGCCGACAGTGCCCACCTCGCCGCGCTCGAGAGGGAGTACGACGCCACCTATCAATCGATCGCGGCGCTCAGCAGCTCCCGCAAATCGAGCTACTGCTCGAGCAAGGATGGGCAGGTCGTCAGCGCCGAGCTGAAACGCTACCAGTCCGGCTTCTTCGAGCCGAGCCCGGCGAGGCCTTGAAGCCAGGGCGTCGCGACTTGGGACGCGACCGCGATTCAGCGCAGAGGCAGCCCCTCCTCGCGCAAGGTCGGGCCGCGGGTAGGGGGTGTCGGCCGCCACCCTCGATGTGGCGAAGCATCGAGGCCGGTATGGCGGCGCCCGACCGCTCGACGAGAGGCTGCGACCGTTTGCGGCTGCCCTCGTTGCGTTTATCGCCGGTTCAGGTCCGCGCCGCCGGCGCGCCGCAAAGGCCTGCGAGGCTCCGGTCCATGCGACTGCTCCTCGTCCCGCTGTTGCTTGCCACCGCGCTCATCGTGGCGCTCGGCGTTCTCGCCTCGCCCCGGGTGGTCGGTGGGGGCGATACGCACAGAGCGGTTTCCAGTCCATAGGGAAGAGGTGTCTCATGCGCGCCGCGGCCGTCATAGCGCTGTTGAGCGTGCTGCTCACCGCGTGCATGGACAGCGAGCGCATTGGCAGCGGCTTTGGTGCTTCCCCGGCCCCTGAGCGCAGCAAGTCCGATACGACGCGGTGACACGCCCGCGCCGGCGGTTCCCCGCAAGAGTGCAATCAACGTCGGTGCCTGCGGCGGGGCGGGCAACGGAAAAGCCCCGCGACGGGGTCCGTCGAGCGGGGCTCGTCATCACTTCCGATTTGTGCCCAGCTGCGCCGGGCTTCTCTACGAGGTCATCCCTCGTTGCACGTCTCGGATTGTCGCGGTTCGGTCAATCGCTGATCAGTTCGCTCGAGCGCGATCGCCGGGACCGTGCCCTCGCTCGTCGGCGAGGGCGAGGTGACTTCCAGGTGGCGTCATGGCTCCTCCGCTCGCTGTTGATCCGCGACGGTCGTGTCGCCGGTGCGGGTACGTGCAGCGCCGAGCTCATCGCGCGAGAGCACGCTCAACTCGCAACGGGTACGAGCGTCGAAGGAAATCTTGTCCTTCGCGGCTGTGGTGTCAAGCGGAGGCGTCGGGAATGGAGTCCTGCCTGTCGCCGGTGACCCAGTGCGGCGGTCTGGCATTGATTGATGAAAGGAGACTCATATGGCCGATACCGGAGCTGTCGTCGGGCAAGAGTATACGGCATGGAAGGCTCGCGCCGGGCAACGTTCGGCGAGCCCCGAGGGCAACGTCGCCCGCCAAGCGGCAGACGGCAGCAGCAAGCTGTGATTGGAGGCCACGCCCGGAATCGAACCGGGGTGCGCGGATTTGCAGTCCGCTGCGTCACCACTCCGCCACGTGGCCTCTGCGGCGGGAGCCATATCACGGCCGGATTCGGCGTGGCAATGGCGATGCACACCCCGCCTGGCCCGTCCGGGCAGCGCCCTTCAAGTCCGGACCCGGTACCGAGGTCGGGGGTGACAGCGGCGGCCCGCTCTGACTAGATGGTCGCCGAGCGTCTCCCGTTCTCTTCAGGCCTGCGGCCCGCCGATGACCACACTCCTCATCACCCATCCCTGCTTCGTCGAGCACGACACCGGCCTCGGCCATCCCGAGCGCCCCGATCGCATGCGCGCCATCGACAGGGTGCTCTCCCACGACCTGTTCGCGAGCCTGAAGCGCGAGGAGGCCCCGCTGCGCGACGACGTGGAGGAGGTGATCGCGCTCGCCCATCCCCAGGGCTACATCGACTGGGTCAAGAGCATGCGCCCGGCCGAAGGCGCCGATCCCGTCCATCTCGACCCCGACACGGTGCTGTCTGCCAAGTCGTGGGAGCCGGCGCTGAGGGCGGTGGGCGCCGGCCTCGCCGCCGTCGATCGGGTGATGGACAAGGGCTCGGGCATCGCCAACGTCTTCTGCCAGGTCCGACCGTGCGGGCATCATGCCGAGCGCGAGCGGGCCATGGGCTTCTGCATCTTCTCCAACGTCGCCATCGCCGGGCTCTACGCGCGCAAGAAGTACGGTGCCGAGCGCATCGCCGTGATCGACTTCGACGTGCACCACGGCAACGGCACGCAGGACATCTTCTGGAGTGACAAGAACCTCTACTACGCCTCCACCCACCAGATGCCGCTCTATCCCGGCACCGGTGCGCTGTCGGAGACGGGCGTCGGCAACATCTGGAACGCGCCGCTGCGTCCGGGCGACGGCGGCGAGCGCTTCAAGGAGGCCTTCGAGCAGCGCATCCTGCCGGCCCTGCGCAACTTCGGCCCCGACATCGTGTTCATCTCGGCCGGGTTCGACGCCCATGCCGACGATCCGCTCGCCAACCTGCGGCTGCTGGAGCCGGATTTCGCCTGGGCCACCAACAAGCTCGCCGAGGCCGCCGCCAGACATGCCGAGGGGCGGCTGGTGTCCATGCTGGAAGGGGGCTACAACCTGACCGCCTTGGCCAAGTCCGTCGGCGTGCACGTCAAGGCCTTGATGGATGCGGGGACCTGACGCAGGCTCGCGCCCGGTCCGGCACTAGGGACGACAGCATGGTCAACACCAAGCCAGCCGCCAAGCACGTCGACATCAAGGAGATGTCGTTCGAGCGGGCCCTGAAGGAGCTCGAGAGCATCGTCGGCCGGCTGGAGCGGGGCGACGTCGAGCTCGAGGAGAGCATCAATATCTACGAGCGCGGAGAGGCGCTGAAAGAGCACTGCGACCGCCTTCTGAAGCAGGCCGAGGCGCGGGTGGAGAAGCTCACCTTCAACCAGGCGGGCGAGCCCTCGGGCACCGAGCCGTTCAAGCCGCCGGAGTAAGTTCCCCTCTCCCCATCGTCTTTCGCGGTGGGGAGAGGCCAGGGCGAGGGGCAGGCGCATGCATCGTCGGAGCCTGTTTTCTGCCCCTCCCCCCGACCCTCTCCCGCAAGCGGGGAGAGGGGGAGGTAACCCGCGACGCTACGCCTTTCAGGAAAACCCGACCTTCGCGCTATACTCTGGGCCCAGCCGAGGGCTGCGGCCAGGCAAGGGCCCGGACGAGGAAATGCCATGGACCAGGTCTCCAAGACGCCGCTGCTCGACCGCGTGAAGACGCCCGAGGACCTCCGCGCCCTGCCCGAGAAGGACTTGCGCCAGCTCGCCGACGAGCTG
>DASRDL010000613.1:0-4298 GCA_035652635.1 Hyphomicrobiaceae bacterium
CGAGATCGGCCACCTGATCGGCGCCCGCCACGACCTGAGCCTCGACAAGGTCATGACGCCGTTTCCCTATGGCCACGGCTTCGTCAACGGCACCAAGTGGCGCGACATCATGAGCTATCGCGAGGCCTGCGGCGGTTGCCCACGCATCCCCGTGTGGTCGAGCCCCAAGGTGCTCGTCAAGGGCGAGCCGGCCGGCACGCCCGATCTCGACAATGCGCGCGTCATCGCCGAGCAGGCGGCGCGGGTGGCAGCCTTCAGGTGAAGGCGTGAGATGGTGAGGTCGTGAGATGGTGAGGTTCTCGTGCCGTGCGCATGGCGACCGGCGCCGCACGCGGCCCCACTCACCATCTCACTACTCACTATCTCACTACTCGCTCCGTCAGTAGCCGCACAGCCACGACCGGTCGCCGACGCCGCAGGTCCTGAGCAGCAGGTAGGTGACCACCACGCCGGCGTAGAACACGACGGCCACCGTCAGCGCATGCTTGAAGCGGCGGGCCTTGATCTCGCGGATCGACGCGAGCTTCAAGGTCTCCGCCGCCAGCTCGCTCTCCACGGCAAGGTCCTTGAGCCGGTAGGTGTAGAGGCTCGTCGTCAGCCGATTGGGATCGCCGACGTAGAACAGCCCCTTGGACTCCCACGTGCCCACGAGGTTCGATTGCGGCAGCGTCACGGGCCAGACCACCAGACCGAACAGCACGACGGTGGCAACGAACAGCACCAGCAGCGCGGCGACGAGCAGGCTGGACCCGGCATGGGCGTTGGTCGCGGTCAGGACCGACCAGATCGGGTTCATCGACAGGACGAAGGCGGCGATCGAGATCTGCGCCTTGGTGTCGAAGGAACGGATGTTCCATTCCGTGAAGGCGATCGCCTGCTTGAGGAAGTCGATGCGCTCCTCCTTGCTGGGCGGGCCCTCGCCGCGAGGCTCGCCATCCGGAGCCCGACCTTCCTCCGTCGACGTCGTACTCATGTGCCGGCGGGCTCGCGGGCCTTGGCAAGCTGATCGGCCTTGTCGAGCAGCCGCGCGGCGAGCGCACGCGCCCGCTGCTCCGTCATCACGGAGCCGAGGCGTCCACCGCTCCGCTCGAAGAGGCCGAGCACCATCTCGACCGTACGCACGCTGCTCCTGACCACGGCGTTCTTGACGGACCCGGCCACCGCGTCCGGCTTCCTGCCCAATCGGTCGGCGAGCAGTCGGCGCGAGAAATCGGGCACCAGGAGCGCCAGGTGCACGATGTTGGCAGGCGTGAGCAGCATCTCCGAGCGTGCGCCGTTCGCTTCCACGCGCACGAGCGCAAAGTCCGGCCCGCGCTGCTCGAACCTGATTATGTCGCATGTCCTGCGGGTCACGGTCAGACACCCCCTGGCGATCCCGGGCGGCCTTATCAAGCACGGCGTGCCGTTGACCGGCAAGCCCGGCACCCGGCGTTATCCGGGCCTGGCGCACGCGGTGCGCCCACACCTCCCGCTCGGCGCCAGGAAATGGCCGGCGTCAGGCGAACCACATGCGCGCGATCTTCTCGGCGGCCTGGCGCAGGCGGGGTACGTGGCGCTCGCAGGCTTTGACGGTGAGGCGCGGCAGGGGCCCGTGCACGCCGACCGCCGCCAGCACGTTGCCGTTCCGGTCCAGCACCGGCACGGCGGCGCCGACGATGCCGTCCATGCGCTCCTGGTCGTTGAGCGCGAAGCCCGCTGCGCGCACCCTTGCGAGCTCCGCCTCGAGGTCGGCAACGCGCGTGATCGTGCGCGGGGTGCTGGCCTTGAGCCGCCGGCCCTTCAGCAGGCGGCGGACCAGCACCGGATCGAGATGGGCGAGCAGCACCTTGCCGCCCGACACCGTGTGGGCGGGCATGCGCGCACCGACCTCCTGATGCAGGCGCAGCGGCCACTGGCATTCGATGCGCTGCAGGTAGACGTAGTCGAGGTCGCAGAGTGCCCCGATGTTGCAGGTCTCGCCGACATCGTCGACGAGGTCCTGAAGGATCACTCTGATGGGCGCCGACTGGTTGAAGGAGCGCAGCGTCTCGAACGCCAGCCGCGACAGCCCGGGGCCCACCGAGTAGCGCTCGCGCACGGGGTCTCGCATCACGAGCTTGAGCTTTTCGAGCTGCACGAGCACGCGATGCACCGTCTGGCGCGGAAGCTTCAGGCGCACGGCCAAGTCCGGCAGCCCGACTGCCTGCGACTGGTCGCTGACGGCATCCAGGACCGCCAGTGCCTTCTCGAGTGCGGACGACCGATTATGGCTTGGCATTCCCGACGGTCATCCTGTGATGGCTCCACCGCCCCGTCCCAGCCCCCCACGCGGCCGCCCGCCGCACGGCATGGGCTGTACAGAAATATGCTCGACGCCGGCCTTACGGCCTCCTCGTCGCCGACTTCCGAGATCTATCCGACGGGGCCGCCCCCGGACTGTCCGTGGGACCTGAAGTCCCGAGTTCGCAACACGTTGAGCGGAATATCCGTCGCATGCAAAACACCCCGAGCGTTGCGCGCAAAGCGCGCGCCGCAGCCAGCGAAGACGACCACATGGTCGGGACGCTCGTCAAGGCGCGCCGTGCGGGGGCAATATGCTGCACCGCGGCCGTCGACGGTCGTGCGCCCGGACGCGTTCCGATCACTGCCTGTGCCGCTACGGCGATCCCGCCGGCCGGCCGACGCCGAAGGGCCGCGCCGGCTCCTGCCCGGCTGTCTGCCGCCGGCGGGTGCCGGATGGCCTCTATGCGGCCCGGTGGCTCACGTCCTGGCCGAAGTAGGCCCGCTCCAGCCGGGCGGGCAGGTCGGGCTCGTTGGCGGGCGCCTCGAGCACGATGGATCCGCGCGCCAGGGCATAGACGCGGTCGGCGAGTGCCAGTGCCTTCTCGATCAGCTGCTCGACCAGCAGCACGGCGGTGCCGCTGTCGCGCAGCTGCCCGGCCGCCGCCAGCACCCGGTCGACAAGCACGGGCGACAGGCCGGCCGAGGGCTCGTCGAGCATCAGCAGGCGCGGCCGCCGCACTAGCCCCTGGGCGACGGCCAGCATCTGCTGCTGGCCGCCCGACAGGGTGACGGCACGGTCGTTGCGCTTCTCGGCGATCTCGGGAAAGAAGCCGAGAGCCTCCTCGACCCGCGTCGCCAACTCGGTGCGGGCCATGCCGTAGCCGGCGAGCAGAAGATTGTCGTGCACGGTGAGCTGGGTGAAGACGCGGTGCCCTTCAATGACGTGCACCAACCCGGCGCGTACGGTATCGCGCGGGGAAGTGCCGGCCAGATCCCGGCCGGCGAAGCGGATTTGCCCGCTCCACGGCAGCAGCCCCGAGACGGCACGCAGGAGCGTGGTCTTGCCGGCGCCGTTTGGCCCCAACAGCGCCACGATCTCCCCGACGCCGATCGTCAGATCGAGGTTGTCGAGCACGCCGATCTTGCCGTAGCCCGCCCGCAGGCCCTTGATCTCGAGCAGAGGCTCACGCGCCGAGGTAGGCATTGATCACCTCCTGGTGCGCACGGATCTCGGCCGGTGTCCCCGAGGCCAGCTCCTTGCCGAGGTTCAGCACCGTGACACGGTCGCAGATGTCGAAGATCAGATCGGCGTGGTGCTCCACCAGAAGCACACCGGTGCCGCGACGGCTGATGGTGACGATCAGGTCGCCGAGCCGCTTGATCTCCTCGGCCGAGAGGCCCGCCGCCGGCTCGTCGAGCAGCAGGAACGAGGGGCGCAACATCAGCGCGCGGGCAATCTCGACGAACCTGAGCTCGCTGTGCTGCAGTCGGTCGGCGCGCACGGGGGCGAGCTGCTCCAGGCCGACCACGGCGAGCGCCGTCATCGCCGCCTCGGTCAGCACCTTCTCGTCGCCGTGATGGCGGGGGAGTGCGAGCATGGCCTCCACGAAGCTGCTGCGGCCGTCGGTGGTCCCGCCCAGCATGACGTTCTCGAGCACGGATTCCTCGCCCACCAGCCGCGGCGTCTGGAACGTGCGTGCGATTCGGTAGGCTGCCCGGCCGTGCGGCGCACGCGGCGGCAGCGCCTTGCCGTCGAGCAGGATTTGCCCCTGCTGCGGCGCGTAGTAGCCCGAGATGGCGTTCAAGGTGGTGGTCTTGCCGCTGCCGTTGGGGCCGATGAGCCCATGCACCTCGCCGGAGCGGACCTCGAGGCTCAGGTTGTCGATCGCCCGCACGCCGCCGAACGCGAGCGCAACATCCTTGACGGCAAGCACGCTGTTCGGCCGCGCTGCCTCCCCCACCACGCTCGCGACGAGGTCGGGGCGCGGCCTGATCTGGCGGTGCTGGTCCAGCGGTCGGCGGTTCTTGAAGTCCAG